>JAFYOK010000115.1 GCA_017560175.1 Clostridia bacterium
ATCGTATCGTCGGGTGCAGGCACATGGGGCCCACGTATGCGTACAGGTACCATCAGCGAAGTTGTAGAGATCATCATAGAGTAAAGAAAAAGCACCCTCGACGAGGGTGCTTTTCAGTTGCTTACTTGAGTCGATCGGGGCGCTTGCGCATCTGCAGTCCGCAGTTCCCCAAATGGCAGGCCATTCGGGGGCCCCGGGAAATGGAATAGATTTTGCCAAAATAAATTCGGCAAAATCAGACGCTGCACAAGCAGCGCCGGGCAGAAGCCCGGTTAGGTCTGCTTATTTTAATCTGTCGGGACGCTTACGCATCTGTAATCCGCAGACCATGCCGAGAGCGGCATACATGGTCATGACCGAAGTACCGCCATAACTAATGAAGGGGAGGGTCAGACCGATGACCGGCATGATGCCCAGACACATGCCGACATTGATGAGGATCTGTACCATGAACATGGTGCCGATGCCGATACACATGAGATAGCCGAAGCGGTTGTCGGCCTTGCCTGCATCGAAGAAGATCTTCCATACAAGGAAGGTCAGAATGAGCAGCACCACCATGGCGCCGATAAATCCCCATTCTTCACAGATTGTGGAAAAGATAAAGTCGGTGTGCTTGGAGGGCAGCTTGTTGTGCTGGGTCATGAGGCCGTTGAGATAGCCCTGGCCGCGGAGCTGTCCGGCACCGACCGTCATCATACTGCGCAGGCCGTTGAAGGCGATATCGGGATTGACCGAAGGATCAAAAAGGACAAGGATACGAACCTTCTGGTAGCCTTTGAGGAAAAACATCCATATAGGAACCAGCGCTGCGGCACCGGCGGCACACAGCGGCAGAAAGATCTTCATGGAGAGGCCGGAAGCAAAGAGCATGAAGACAAAGATGCCCAGATAAGCCAGACACATACCAAGGTCGCCCGAAATGATGTAGATGACACCGACCAGCACCATGGTATGGGCGGTCAGCTGACCTAAGGCGATGAGGCTGTCCAGTTTGTCTTTTAAAATATAAATGTGGCGTGAAAATGTAAAGATATAGATCAGCTTGCCGATCTCAGCGGGCTGGATGCCCAACGGAATGGGAATACCCAGGTCTTCCAGGCGGATCCAGCTGCGGTTGCCGGTATCGCCTTCGGTACCCAGAACGATCAGGCTGAGCTGGAAGAGCAGATTGAAAACATAGGCCCACAGCCAGAAGTCGCCGAATTTTTCAAGGTCGACAGCCGACACGAAGAAGTAGGCGAAAATGCCGATGACAATGGCCAGACCCTGGATCATGATGAAGCGGCTGCCGCCACTCATAGCCAGCGAAGCACTGTGGATGGCTACAAGACCGATGCCCGACAGCAGCAGAGCGATGAAAAGCAGACCGAGGTCACATTTTTTAATATAGTCCCAAAGGGCGTCGAAAAGAGATTTCATGGAGTCTCCTTATATATAAATCGGGATACAGATTTATTGTAGCACGGGGAGAAGAGATATTCAATCGTTTCCCAAGTGTGAGAAAAAACAAGATGGGTCTTTCTTTCGTCAAAAGAAAGTGTTAGAATAAGTTTGAGTAATGTCGAAATCTTAAGGAGATATCACATTGGAAAAACAGATCTATACCACCTGCTCGCCGGAAGAAACCGAGGCGCTGGGCGCCGCGCTGGCTTTGCAGGCAGAAAATTATAAGGTCATCGCCATGTTTGGCGGTATGGGCAGCGGCAAGACCGCTATGACCCGCGGCATTGCCCGTGCGCTGGGCAGCACCGATGCCGTCGCCAGTCCCACTTATACCATCGTCAATGAATACCGCGGCCGCCGCAAGGTCTGCCATTTTGATATGTACCGTATCGAAAGCGAAGAAGGCCTGTGGGAGATCGGCTGGGAGGATTACCTGGAAAGCGGCAGCCTGTGCGTTGTCGAATGGAGCGAGAATGTTCTGCATGCTCTGCCCAAAGAGACCCTCAAAGTCTCCTTTGAGACCATTGACCAAGAAACAAGAAAGATCACGGTGGAAAACTTATGAGAATACTTGCTATTGATACATCGGGCCGCCTGGCTTCCTGCTCTCTCTATGAAGACGGCAAGGAAGTGGCTTCCTGCACAAGAGATTCCCAGATGGACCACAGCCGTACCATTCTTCCTCTCTGTGAGGAGATGGTTCGCGAGCAGGGTCTGACCTTTAAGGACATCGATGCCTATGCTGCCGCTGTCGGCCCCGGTTCCTTTACCGGCATCCGCATCGGTGTTGCTGCCGTCAAGGGCTTTGCTCTGTCCGGCAACAAGCCTGCTGCCGGTATCTCCACGCTGGAAGCTACCGCAGCCCTGGTCCCTCAGGAGGGACTGATCTGCTCGATCATCCGCGCCCGCGAGAATGAGTATTTCTATGGCTTCTTCCGCAATGTCCGCGGCGAGCTCTACCGCATCTGCGACGATGAGTGCATGAGCGGCAGTGAACTGAAAAGCATCCTCTATGGTGCCGACTGGCTGCTGTGCGGCGACGGTGCCGAGGACTTTTTAAAGAACAACCCCTGCGACTGGAAATGGAAGGTCGAACTGACAGGGGTTGGTCAGCACGCATCGGGCGTTGCCAAGTGTGCCTGGGAACTGGCACAGTGCGACAGCCTGAGCGACGGTAATGATATTATGCCTGTTTATCTCAAGAAAACACAGGCTGAAAGAATGAGGGAGGAAAAGACAAAATGAAAGTAGTAATCGGTTCCGATCACGCCGGCTTCAGCCTGAAGGAAGCCATCAAGAAGCATCTGGAAGCTGCCGGCCATGAAGTTATGGACAAGGGCACCAACGATACAAGCTCCTGCCATTATCCCATCTATGCAGAGGCTGTTGCCAACGCCATCGTCGCCGGCGAGGCTGAGCGCGGCATTCTGGTCTGCGGCACAGGTATTGGTATGTCCATCGCTGCCAATAAGGTCAAGGGCATCCGTGCAGCTGCTGTTTCCGACTGCTTCACAGCAGAGGCTACAAGACTGCACAACGATACACACATCATCTGCATCGGCGAGCGTACCGTCGGCCCCGGCCTGGCATTCAAGCTGGTTGATACATTCCTGAACACAGCCTTTGAGGGCGGCCGTCACCAGACACGCGTCGACATGATGATGGCGATCGAGGAGAAGTAAAACACTATGGCAACCGTTCTGAATCATCCTCTGGTTGGCCACAAGATGGCCATCCTGCGCGATAAGAATACAGGTACAAAGCAGTTCAGAGAGACCGTCAGCGAGATCTCCATGCTGGTCTGCTATGAAGCCACCCGCGATCTGCCCACCGAGAAGGTCGAGATCGAGACCCCCATCTGTAAGACAGAATGTGACGTTCTGGCCGGCAGAAAGCTGGCTGTTGTTCCCATTCTGCGTGCCGGTCTCGGCATGGTCGATGGTGTTCTGTCGATGGTTCCTGCAGCAAAGATCGGTCATATCGGTCTGTACCGCAACGAGGAGACTCTGGAGCCTGTCGAATACTTCTGCAAGCTGCCTGCCGATATCGGCGAGCGCGAGATCTTCCTGGTCGATCCCATGCTGGCTACCGGCGGTTCGGCCTGCGATGCCATCCGTCAGCTGAAGGCACATGGCGCAAAGCGTATTCGCTTCCTCTGCATTGTTGCTGCCCCCGTTGGCATTGAGCGTGTGGAGAAGGAACATCCCGATGTTCCCATTTATGCTGCTGTTGTAGATGAATGCCTCAATGAGCATGGCTACATCGTTCCCGGTCTGGGCGACTGCGGCGACCGTATTTTTGGCACAAAGTAAAAATAAGCGTAAAAAAACCACCTCATCCGAGGTGGTTTTTTCTTATGTCTTACGAATTATCTCGAACGGTTGGTACGGCTTCTGGAGCGGCTGCCCGAATAGGACGAGCGGTAGTTACCGCCGCGGCGACGGCGCTTGCGGCGGCCGAAGAAGCCCAGCAGGAAGATGGCAACAACGGCCAGCAGAAGCAGAACGGCAATGATCTTGAAGAAGGTGCCCGAGAAAATACCCAGGATTGCATCGATGATGAAGAGCCATGTGGAACGCTGGACATCATCGTTAGCGACCAGATTGAGGGTGATATACTCTCTGCCGTTGTAGCTGTAGGTGGCAGAGCCCAGTACATCGCCCTTGGCGATGGGAGCCTTGATCTCTTCGTTGATCTGAACTTCGCAGGTGACATCGCTCTGCTTGAAGTCGACGGGGAGCAGAGCAGTGTAGCCGTTTTCGGGAACCAGAACAACGGTATCAACGTCCTTACCCAACGCAACGGGTGCCTCAGTGACAGGATCGGTGCCGGTGACCATCGACTGGATCTGGAAGCCGGATTTGACATAGTCCAGCAGCTTGATGGTCTCGGTCATGCTGCCCATGGTACCGTCTTCGGCCTTGGTGGCACCCAGAACGACGGTGACATAGGTCAGATCACCCGACTGGATGCCGCTGACCAGGCAAAGGCCTGCAGGGGTGGTCGAACCGGTCTTGATGCCGATGGCGCCTTCATAGTAGTAGTCGCGGCTGCGCCACAGGGAGATCAGATGGTTGGTGGTGGAAATGGTCTGTTCACCGTGCATGTTGGTGGCAGGGAGAACGGTCTTGTCGATCTTGACGATCTCGGCAAAGGTGCCGTTGGTCATGGCATACTGAGAGATTTTCAGCAGATCGCGTGCGGTGGTATAGTGGTTTTCATCATGGAGACCGTGGGCATTGACGAAGTTGGTATTGGTACAGCCCAGCTCCTTGGCCTTGTTGTTCATCAGTTCAACAAAGGCGGGGATCGAACCGGAGATATGCTCAGCCAGCGCATTGGCGGCATCGTTGCCCGAAGCGACCAGCAGATAGGTGATCATATTGAGCATATTCATCTGCTCGCCTTCCTTGAGCATAACGCTGCTGCCGCTGTTTTCCAGCAGTTTGACGGCGTTGCCCGAAACGGTAACGGTATCATTGAGGTTGCCGTATTCCAGCGCCAGGATAGCGGTCATGATCTTGGTGGTAGAAGCAGGGTAGAGGCGTTCGTCGGGATTCTGTTCAAAGACGATCTCGCCTGTGGTCATCTCACCGACGATGGCACCCTTGGCAGCGAGGGTGGGCGGCGTGAGGGCATAGGCCTCCAGGCCCAGACTGCAGGTCATGCAGAAGATGGCTAAAAAGAACGCAGCGATTTTTTTAAGCATGGACAATTCCTCCCAATAGGTAATGGTATTGTGAAATCCGGGAAAGCGGTCCTGCAGGCAGGGCAAAAACTTTCGTCGGTTAAATTCACGAAACATCTTTTGACTTTGCAAAAACCATGATATAATAGCCTTGCAGGCAGTATTCTTTATGGCTGCATAAACTGTGGGATCAGCCTGTGTATATAAGAACAGACAAAAACCACTATATAATAAAGTGTATCAAAAAGCCCCATTCTTTTCAATCCTATTTACAAATTATTTGCCATTTCGATATCGGAAGAGGAGGACATTATGAGAATTCTTGTAGTCGATGATGAGAAGCTGCTGGTCAAAGGTATTACCTTCAATCTGGAAAATGACGGCTATACCGTCGATGGCGCTTATGACGGACAGCAGGCGCTGGAACTCTTTCAGCAGAACACATACGATCTGATCATCCTCGACCTGATGCTGCCTATTTATGATGGCCTGTCCCTCTGCCGTAAGATTCGTGAGACCAGCGAGGTCCCCATTATCATGCTGACTGCCAAGGGTGAGATTTCCGACAAGATCCTCGGCCTGGAGTATGGCGCTGATGACTATATGACCAAGCCTTTTGATATTCTGGAGCTCAAGACACGCATCAAGACAATTCTGCGCCGCAGCACCCGTGTGGCTCAGAGTGAGACCAAGGTGGAAAGTGTGCTGACAGCCAAGGATCTGCGTGTTGACCTGATCAAGCGTACCGTAGAGATCCGCAATGAGACCCCCGATCTGACGGCCAAGGAGTTTGATCTCTTTGTCATGCTCATGCGCAGCGCCGGTACGGTCTTTTCCCGAGATAAGCTGTTGGAAAATGTCTGGGGTTATGGTTACCCCGGTGACATCCGCACGGTAGATGTACACATCCGCCGTATCCGTGAAAAGATCGAAAAGGACGACGCCAACCCCGAATATATCATGACCAAGTGGGGCGTAGGTTACTACTTCAACGATCCTGCGAAATAAAGACACACAGACCTTGAACCCCTCGTCCCCCTCGGAGAGAGGAAGGGGGTATATGGGGGAAACGCTGTTTCCGCCCGTAAATCGCGTCGGTGCAGCCGGTTTGCTGCTTCCGCAGAAGCAGCCGCGATTTAAAGTGGGGCGTAGGTTATTATTTCAACGACCCTGCGAAGTAGGGCGATTTGTAAATCGCCCGTGAAGCGTGTCCTTCGGACACATGAAGCGGCTTCGCCGTGAAGCGTACCTGCGGTGCATGAAGCGTACTGCGTACATGATTGTGTCTGCGACGCATAAAATAGTCTACTCATCAGTCACCGTTCGGTGACAGCTTCCCTAATCAAGGGAAGCCTTAGATAGGCGCCAAGCCAAGAGCCTTCCCTTGCATAGGGAAGGTGGCATTGGCCGGTACGGGCAATGACGGATGAGTAGAGTTATTTGATTATTCCTTTTAAGGTCGATGGCGCGCCATCGACCTTTTGACCATCCATAAGAGAAAGAGGTGAATATAATGGAATACCGGCAGAGACCGGCCATGGGCAACAGTCTGCGATTCAAGGTCTTCTTTAGCTTTATGCTGCTGACCGTTGTGCTGCTGGCCATTCTCAATACCTATCCTGTCAGTCGAATGCGCAATCAGCTCATTCTGGCCCGTGAAGTGGAAATGCGTTCTGATTTCGGCGCTTTTTCTGCGGCATTGGAAAGTGCATCGGCCTTTGATTATGAAACGGCAGCAACAGCACTGTCCATCCTCGATGTCGGCCGTGAGCAGCGTGTACTGGTCACCGATGCCAGCGGACGCGTTATTTATGATAACCTCAAGACTTCCGATCTGATCGGCAAGACGGCTCTTTTTTCAGAAATCATCGAAGCACTCAGCGGCAAGGATGTTTTCCGCTGTACCTATAACATAGAAGCCTTTAATTATCGCACAGCCTGTGCGGTCATTCGCGACAATACCGTTGTCGGCGCGGTTTATGCCTACCAGTATGACAGCGGCAGCGCCGATCTGCTGCGGGAGACACGCGAGGAGATCCTGCAGATCTCCATTGCTGTCACAGCCGTAACGCTGCTGTTTATCGTCACCTTCATTATTTCCCTTCGCCGTCGGTTCGACCGAGTACTGGCAGGTGTTTATCAGGTGCAGGAGGGCAACTATGACTATCGCATCGATCTGCACAGTTCCGATGAGCTGGGCATTATCGCCGGCGAGTTTGATAAGATGAGCGATCAGCTGGCCAAGAACGAATCGATTCGACGTCAGTTTGTTTCGGATGCATCCCATGAACTCAAGACACCGCTGGCATCCATCAAGCTGCTCTGCGATTCCATCCTGCAGGCACGAGAAATGCGTGTAGAGGATGTTCGTGAGTTTTTGGGGGATATCCGCGAAGAGATCGACCGCCTGACGCGCATCACCGAAGGTTTGCTTTATATCAGCCGTATGGAGAATGGCGCACCTATGGATGGCATTTGTGATCTGACCCATACGCTCGTGCGCAGCACCGATATGCTGCAGGGTAATGCCGCACAGATGGAGGTAGAGATTACTTACCATGATCTGCCCGAAATGGCCTATGTATCGGGTAATCCCGATATGATTTATCAGGTGGTTTTCAATCTGATGGAAAATGCCGTTAAATACAACCGTCGCGGCGGTAAAGTGCAGGTAGCGCTGGAAGTCCGAGACGACCAGACTCTTCTCCATGTGGCCGATACCGGCATCGGTATCCGGGAAGAGGAGCTGGAACGCATTTTTGACCGATTCTATCGCGTAGACAAAATGCGCTCGAGAGAGACCCGCGGCACCGGCCTGGGTCTGTCCATCGTCGGACAGTGCATGGAGGCCATCGGCGGTCATATCGAGGTCACATCCACCTATGGAGAGGGCACCTGCTTTACCGCTTATTTCAACAATGCACCCGAAGAAGAACCCTTTGAAGAGGAAGAGGGAGGGAACAGCTGATGAGAAAGAAGATCCCGGTCGTCCTTTTGTTGATGCTGCTCGCCCTGCTGACGGCCTGCAATCCTCCCATGGTCGAAAAGGAAGACACGGCCAGCGCCGTCTATTTCCTCATGGAGGGCGAACATGGGCGAACATTGGCCTATGAGATCGTGCAGCTGCCCGAAGGCTCTCTGCAGCAGCAGATCGAAGCCGTCCTGGAAGCCATGCGAACACCGCTCAATACCAACCATACACCACTGCTGCAGGAGGATATGCATGTACGGGCAGTGGAGGTCTTTGGCAGCACAGTTGTTGTGCGCCTGACCGGCGGCTACGACCAACTCAATTCCATCGGCCGCAGTTTGGTGGATTCGGCGATAACCCTTTCACTCTGTGAGTTGGAGGAAGTTCGTTATGTCCGTATCACAGGTGACCGCGGCAATGCCGTCGGTTTTATGAGCGAAAGCTCGGTGGTGCTGGAGGACAGCGATCTGCGTCTGACCGCCTTTGACATCGAAGTTTATCCTGTCGACCGCAGCAGCGGCTGCCTGGTGCCTTATCAGCTGCATATTGCCAGCGAGGAAGAGGTGCTGACACCGCGCATGGTACTGGAAGAGATGATGGCCGGAACTTTGGGAGAAGCGGCGCCCTTCGATGGTCGGATGGATGTCCGTAATGTCATTCAGACCGATACAAACAGTCTGCGGGCTGAACTGTATATTCCCGTTGAAATGGATCTGCGGGGCAGGGAAGTGGATCTCTGGTCGGTTGTCAACACCCTGTGCAGCTGTCGCGGTATCGAGCAGGTTTCGGTGGTCATCAACAGCAGCGTACCTTCCGATCGAGGCCTCAAAGACTGTGATGGTCTGTTGACCTATGATCCGCAGTGGATCGGATAAAAATTGATACGTATTTACAAATAAGAAAAGTAGAGAACCAAGTTATGAATAATAAAGTATTTCTCAGGCGTATGCTGGCATTGGCTCTGCCTATTGCATTGCAGAACCTGCTTTCTTCCTGCGGATATCTCATCGATACCGCCATGGTCACGTCGTTGGGCAATGTTGCCACATCGGCTATCGGTGTTGCTTCCCGCTGGAGCTTTCTGATGAATGTTACGACCTTCGGTGTCTGCTCGGGCTGTGCCACTCTGATCGCCCAGAGTTGGGGTGCCGGAGATCACCGCACCATTCGCCGCACCACCGGTCTGGGTCTGACGGCGGCTGCCGGTGTCGCGCTGGTCTATGTCCTGATGGCCCAGTTTTTCCCGGCACAGATGATGGCTCTCTTTACAGGTGAACAGGCGGTTATCGAGGCCGGTGTTGGCTATATTCGTATCGCAAGTTTTTCCCTGCTCTTCACCAGCATCTCGCTGGTCGTCAGCACAGCGGTACGTTCCACCGAAGATGTCACCACGCCCTTTATTGCCTCTACCTTTGGCGTTGTCAGCAACTGTATTCTGAATTATGGCCTGATCTACGGTCA
Source organism: Clostridia bacterium (assembly GCA_017560175.1). Taxonomy (GTDB): domain Bacteria; phylum Bacillota; class Clostridia; order Oscillospirales; family Butyricicoccaceae; genus RGIG1902. The sequence goes on from JAFYOK010000115.1 coordinate 9,567, forward strand.
TTTCGGTCTGCCTGCCATGGGTCTGGAAGGTGCGGCATTGGCCACCGTATTGGCCATGGCACTGCAGCTGACCATTATCCTCGGTGTTGCCTGGGCGCGCAAGAGCGTATTTCTCCAGGATCGCCGCCAGCTCTTTGGCTGGGATGGTCCGTTTATCAGAAAATATGTCGATGTCAGCGCACCCATCCTGCTCAATGAATTTATGTGGGCGCTGGGCACCACCATCTATTCCATGATCCTGGCGCGCCAGGGCAGCGAGAATTACGCCGCTTATACCGTCTTCAATTCCATCCATGAGGTCTTCTTCGTCTTCTTTGTCGGTCTGTGCAATGCCTGCGCCATTATGGTCGGCAAAGCCATCGGCGAAAGGAAGCCCGATATGGCCTATACCATTGCCGGTAAGCACCTGATCGCCATTCCCATCCTGTCGGTAGTCTTGGGTGGTCTGCAGATCGTTCTGCGCAATCCCATCCTCAATGTCATCGGTCTGGAAACCGTCGGTGCGCATCAGACAGCCGCCGGCCTTCTGGTGCTGCATGGCCTGTTCATGCCGCTGATCAATATCCCGTATGTTGCCGTTGTCGGTATTTTCCGTGCCGGCGGTGACACAAAATATGGATTCCTGATCGATACACTGAGCGTCTATCTGATGGGTATTCCCGTCCTGTGGTTTATGGCATATATGACAAATGCATCCTTCCTGTCGATGGTGGCCGGAATGTATCTGGCAGAATACATTCTCAAGGCGATTTTGTGTCTGCAGCGCTATAAAAGCCGCAAATGGATTCGCGATCTGGTGTAAAATTGCATACGATTCAATAGAAGGAAAAGGTCGGGTCTTGTGGTCCGACTTTTTTCACACCCAAGATGTTGTCTAATTCGCTGAAATTGAATCTACATGTTGACAAAAAAATTGTTTTATGCTTTGTTGACACAAGGCTCCCAAGCGATTATAATTTGAAACCGAAGCTGGACCCTGTCGCCGAAAAGGAAATAGGGTGTGGCATATAATGGAAAAAATACCGTCGGCAGACCTGCGGCATAACCCGAAAAGCCGCTGTTACAGAAGGGTCGGCCACTGTATCGTCCGATATAGAAACCAAGTACGCGAACTATCAGAAAGGGGTAGGTGGATTTGTTCACCAAGATTATCAAAAGAGACGGCCGCGAAGTAGAATATGATCTCAGCAAGATCGTCGCCGCAATTTCCAAGGCAATGGCAGCCAGCGAGAGCATCGATGAGGGCGAAAGCCAGCGCATGGCCAAGCTGGTCGAAGTACAGCTGTGCGAGCGCTTTGGCGAAGAGGCACCCGGTGTTGAGGATATTCAGGATATCGTCGAGCTGGTTCTGATGGATAACGGCTACTCCACCGTTTCCAAGAAATATATCATTTATCGCTCCGAGCGCAACAAGGCTCGCGAGATGAAGTCTAACCTCATGCGTGTCTATAATGAGATCACCTTCTCCGACGCGGAGGACAGCGACCTCAAGCGCGACAATGCCAACGTCGACGGCGACACAGCCATGGGCACCATGCTCAAGTATGGCAGCGAGGGTGCCAAGGACTTCTATGAGAAGTATATCCTCTCTCCCGACCAGAGCCGCGCTCACCGCGAGGGCGACATCCACATCCACGACTTTGACTTTTACACACTGACCACCACCTGCTGCCAGATCGATATCGTCGGCCTCTTCAAGGGCGGCTTCTCCACCGGCCACGGATTCCTCCGTGAGCCCAACGATATCTCCAGCTATGGCGCACTGGCATGTATCGCCATCCAGTCCAACCAGAACGACCAGCACGGCGGTCAGTCGATCCCCAACTTCGACTACGGCCTGGCACAGGGCGTAGCCAAGACCTTCCGCCGCATCTACGGCGCAAATCTGGGCAAGGCAGTTGCTCTGCTGGAGGATGCCGATGACAATACAGAGGCACGTCAGGCGCAGATCCGTGCGCTGATCAAGAAGATCGCCAAGGAGCAGGGCCTCTATCCCCAGATCAACATGGGTGAGGCTTATAAGGCTGTTGAGAAGGTCGAGCTGGCTGCCATCGGCATCGAGGGTGAGCTCTATGAGAAGTGCACCTCTTTTGCTTACAAGAATGCGCTGCGTGAGACCGATAAGACCACCTACCAGGCCATGGAGGCGCTGGTCCACAACCTGAACACCATGCACTCCCGTGCAGGTGCACAGACCCCCTTCTCGTCGATCAACTACGGCATGGATACCAGCCCCGAGGGCCGCATGGTCATCAAGAATGTCATGCTTGCTACCGAAGCCGGTCTGGGCCGCGGCGAGACCCCCATTTTCCCCATCCAGATCTTCAAGATCAAGGAGGGCGTCAACTACAATCCCGGCGACCCCAACTATGATCTCTTCAAGCTGGCCTGCCGTGTTTCGGCAAAGCGCCTGTTCCCCAACTTCAGCTTTATCGATGCGCCCTTCAACCTGCAGTACTACAAGCCCGGCCGTCCCGAGACCGAGATCGCTTATATGGGCTGCCGTACCCGCGTTATGGGCAATGTCTACGATCCCGAAAACGAGATCGCCTTTGGCCGCGGCAACCTGTCCTTCACCTCCATCAACCTGCCCCGTATCGCCATTCGCAGCAAGGGCGATATTGACTGGTTCTTTAAGGAACTGGAGAGCCGTATGGATATGGTCTGCCAGCAGCTGCTCGATCGTTATGCCATCATTTCCAAGAAGAAGGTCAAGAACTTCCCCTTCCTCATGGGCCAGGGCGTATGGATCGGCTCCAAGAACCTCTCTCCCAATGATTGCATCGGCGAGATCCTCAAGCACGGCACACTGTCTGTCGGCTTCATCGGCCTTGCCGAGACCCTGGTCGCCCTCATCGGTCAGCATCATGGCCAGAGCGACGAGGCACGCGAACTGGGTATGAAGATCGTTACCTTCATGCGTGAGCACATGGACAAGAAGAGCCGCGAAACTCAGCTCAACTTCACTTTGCTGGCTACACCTGCCGAGGGTCTGTCGGGCCGCTTTGTCCGCATGGATAAGAAGCGTTTCGGCATCATTCCCGGCGTCACAGACAGAGAATACTATACCAACAGCTTCCACATTCCCGTTTACCACAACATCTCGGCCTATGACAAGATCCGCATTGAGGGCCCCTATCATGCCCTGACCAACGCCGGCCACATCAGCTACGTCGAGCTGGACGGCGATCCCAGCCAGAATCTTGAGGCCTTTGAGAAGGTCGTCCGTACCATGCATGACTGCGGCGTCGGTTACGGCTCGATCAACCATCCCGTCGACAGCGATATCGTCTGCGGTTACACCGGCATCATCGGCGAACGCTGCCCCCGCTGCGGCCGTCTGGAGCGCGATCACGGTCCCAAGTTCGAGCGTATCCGCCGTATCACCGGCTATCTGGTCGGTACCATGGACCGCTGGAATGACGCTAAGACAGCCGAAGAACACGACAGGGTGAAGCACGGTGTCTGATCAGATTCGCATCAGCGGTATCGTCGGCGCTTCCATCACCGACGGCCCCGGTTTTCGATACACCATCTTCGTCCAGGGCTGCAGTCATCATTGCCCCGGATGTCACAACCCCGATACCCATGATCCCAATGGCGGTCATCTGCGGGATATCGCAGAGCTGATCGAAGCCATGGGCAAGGATCCCATGCTGAGCGGCGTCACCCTTTCGGGCGGCGAACCCTTCGAACAGGCAGGTGCACTGCTGCTCGTTGCCCGTGCGGCCAAGGAGAAGGGACTGGAGCTGGCCGCTTATACCGGCTATCTTTACGAACAGCTGCTGGCAGACAACGGTGACCGCCGTGCGCTGCTGGAGCTCTGTGACGTACTGATCGATGGCCCCTATATCGATGCCCTCCGCAACCTGGATATCCGTTTTAAGGGCTCGGAGAACCAGCGTATCATCGACGTGCCTGCCTCCATGGCAGCAGATACCGTCATCCTCAAGGAAGATGGCCGCTGGATCGCCGGTGAAGACCCCTTTACAGCCGGAATGCGTGAGCGTGTATAAATTGCACATACAGACCCAAGACCACCCCATATCGAGGTGGTCTTTTTTTTTCGTATCGGAAAGCGAGCAGGGCAGAGGGGAGAGGTAAAAGTTTTCTAAACTCTGTTCGTGGTAAAGCAAAGGCTTTAGGGGATAGGATGATGCAAAAAGCAAAAGGGAGTAAAATGGACGAAAAAATAGAGTGAATTTGACGAAAAAATCTTTAGGGAATATAAGTATCACTTTGAAAATTAAAAATAAAAAAGATGAACAAAGTGTTAAGTAGGGTATTTACTATAAAACAAAGCGGATTGTGAATAAAAAATGAATACCTGTTAAATTTGTCATTGCCAATTTAGACAAAATAGTGTACAATTAGGAGCGTAAATCATAGTGGAGTTGCATCAATTTGGGGAACGCAACAAAAAAACCACTTGATTTATCCTCCCCCGCGTAGAGCGGAGGCTATACAAAAGAAGGGACTGGTAACTGAAGTAACATAATTTTGTAATGAAAACAAAGGTATCGGAATATTGGTTAGTAGGCCGATATTCCAAACACCCTCTTTCGGAATTCCTGCCGGAAGAGGTCGGCGAAGACGGCATAAGCCGTTGACGTCAAAATTAAAGAGGAGGTAATTATTAATGCAACTCGAGTATTTAAAGACTGCGAATAGCATGCTGGTTTGGATCGGCTGTATCCCCGGCGTTGCTCTGGTTCTGATTCAGGCTTACATGTTCATGATGAGAGCATGGAAGACAGGTCCCCAGATGGGTGTTCCCGTAGAAAAGATGAAGGAGGCTGCAAAGTCCTCTCTGATCGCTTCCATCGGTCCCTCTATCGTCGTCGTTTCCGGTATGTTCTCTCTGCTGGCTTCGATCGGCGGTCCTCTGTCCTGGATGCGTCTTGCTTACATCGGCTCCGTCATGTACGAGCTGCCCACAGCTGAGCGTGCTGCTATGTTCTGCGGCTGCCAGCTGGGTACCGACAACATGACACAGGATGCTTTTGCTACAGCAGCATGGATGATGACCATCGGCTGCCTGGGCTGGATCCTGATCTCTGCTCTGTTTACTGACAAGATGGAAATGCTGCGCGACAAGATCGCTGGCGGTAACATGGATGCCATTCAGGCTCTGACCGCAGGCGGCGGCGTCGGTGGTTTCGCTTACATGGTTGCACAGCGCTGCATCCCCTTCAACCCCATGAGCTCCAATCTGTGGGCTGTTGTTGCATCGACTGTTTTCACCGTATGGCTGAACACATACATGAAGAAGAACCCCACAGCTAAGTGGGCACAGCAGTTCGGTATGACCATTTCGATGTTCTTCGGTATGGCTGTCGGCGCGATCGCAATTTTCATCGCGTAAACAGAATACTGAGAAAGGAGTATCATTATGGAAAACAAGAACAATATCTTCAGAGGCGACTTCCTGCCTTGGATTATTAAGTGGGGCCGTGCAACAAACCTGCTGGGTGTTGTCCTGGCGTTTGGTCCCTGCCTGATGCTGGCTCTGATGGGCATTTGGCCCAACTGGACAGCTCTGGCTGCTTGTGCTGCCGTTCAGATCCCCGGTCTGATCGTCACACAGATTCGTGAGCCTATCTCTTTCTTTACAGTCCTGGGTGTTCCCGGCACATACATGGCGTTCCTGTCCGGTAACATCTCCAACATGCGTGTTCCCTGTGCATCGATCGCTACAAAGTCGGCCGGTTATGCAGAAGGTTCTGACGAAGGTACAATCACAGCAACCATCGGTATCGCTATTTCTACATTCGTCTCCACAATCTTCCTGACCATCGGCGTTATCGCAGGCTCCTGGCTGCTGTCCATCCTGCCCCCCGTCGTTACACAGATCCTGAACCTGCTGCTGCCCGCTCTGTTTGCAACACTGCTGGTCAACTACATCTGGATGAGACCCAAGTTCGGTGTCATGTGGACTCCCGTCTGCTTCGTCATGTACTGGATGTATCTGCAGGGCTTCTTCGGATTCACAACTCTCTCCACAGCTTTCGTTCCCATTTTCTGCGCCTTTGGTGCTATGGGTCTGGGCGTTGTCGGCACAAACAAGGGTTGGTGGTAAGTTAACCATCCCCCGCATCGTGATCAAAGCCCCTATTTGGTCACAAAATCAAATCCTTTGTTTTTCTACAAATTTTTAGTTAAAAGTCATCCCAAGAGTTCAACTTCGAAAAACTCATCCCCGCACTCGCATATTTAATATGTCGTTGTAGTAAGTAGGTGAAGCCCTCCTTCCAGATGGAGGGAGGGCTTCTGAGGTTTACAACCAATGGAGGTAACCAGAATTTATGGAACTTGCATATTTAAAAACCGCGAATAGTATGGGCATGTGGATCTCCTGTATCCCCGCCGTTGTTCTCGTTCTCTTCCAGGCATTCATCTTCATGAAGAGAGCCTGGCAGACAGGTCCCAAGATGGGCGTCACAGAAGAAATGATGAAGGAAGCTGCAAAGTCTTCGTTCGTCGCATCTCTCGGCCCCTCGATCGTTATCGTAACAGGCATGGTTTCGCTGCTGGCTTCGGTCGGTGGTCCTCTTGCCTGGATGCGTCTGGCGTTCATCGGCTCCGTCATGTATGAGCTGCCCGCTGCTGACCGTGCTGCAACAGCTGCCGGCTGCACACTGGGTACAAACAACATGACAGCTGAGGCATTCGCCAATGCAGCATGGATCATGACAACATGCTGCCTGGGTTGGATCCTGGTTTCCGCCCTGTTCACAGATAAGATGGAAGCTTTCAGAGACAAGGTCACAGGTGGTAACATGAACTCCCTGACCGCTCTGACAGCAGGCGGCGGCGTCGGCGGCTTTGGTTACATGGTCGCACAGCGCTTCCTGCCCTTCAGCCTGACAAATGCCAACATGTGGGCTGCTATCGGCGGCTTCGTCGTATACTTTGCTCTGGCACTGTACGGCAGAAAGTCCAAGGCTAAGTGGGTTGCTCAGTTCGGTATGACAATCGCAATGATTGCAGGCATGCTGGCTGGTACAATCTTCCTGGCATAACCTTTGGTTATATCAGAGAACGTAAGTTCCCACGAAAGTTTTTTCGACCTGTGAAAAGGAGATAATCATGGAAAACAACAATATTTTTAGAAATGATTTTATTCCCTGGATCGTTAAATGGGGTCGCGCCACAAACCTGCTCGGCTTGGTCCTCGTATTCGGTCCCTGCCTCTACCTCGGTATGACCGGCATTTGGCCCGACTGGGCTGCTTTCGGTACAGCTTTCGCCATCCAGTTCCCCATGGTCTGCTCGGCTTACATCAGAGAGCCTATCTCTTACTTTGCAATGCTGGGCGTTCCCGGTTCGTACATGGCGTTCCTGTCCGGTAACATTTCTAACCTGCGTGTCCCTGCCTGCTCCATCGCCACAGCTTCGGCCGGCCTGGAAGAAGGTACAGATAAGGGCACAATCACAGCTACAATCGGCTGCGCAGTTTCGACTCTGGTCAGCACAGTCTTCCTGACAGTCGGCGTTTTCGCCGGTGCTGCTATCCTGAACGCACTGCCTCCCATCGTTACAGCTGCTCTGAACCTGCTGCTGCCCGCTCTGTTTGCGGCTCTGCTGGCTCAGTACACACTGATGAAGCCCAACCTGGCTATGATCTTTATCCCTCTGGCGTTCGTCGTCTACTGGGCACAGCTGCAGGGCTTCTTCTCCTTCCTGCCCTCCTGGGCAGCTTCCGCTGTTCCTCCCATCATCTGCTCCTTCGGTGCTATGTTCGCCGGCGTTGCAATGGGTAAGAAGGGCAAGTAATCGATCTTACGCTATTATAACGTAATATCAAACATAAGATGCCGGGTCGGCAGCCTCTGGCTTCCGATCCGGCCTTTTTAAGGCATAGCATATAGATTTTTTCTATAAATATGACTTGGAGAAAAATATGCTGCCGACAGGGAATGCCTCCCCGATCGGCGGTATGAAAATATCCTTTTAACAAGGGAACATCCTATGGTTCCCGGCCTTAAACGAATTGGAAACAAGTGACACACAAAGGGTTATGCACCGATTGTGCATAACAACAGAAAGGAATTAACATTATGAATAAGCATGAAATCGCTATTAACGCTATCGAAGCTAAGTCTGAACAGCTAATCGATCTGGCACAGAAGATGTGGGACGAACCCGAAACCGCATATAACGAAGTTAAGGCTTGCCAGTGGGC
>JAFYOK010000116.1 GCA_017560175.1 Clostridia bacterium
TCCAGGTCATCGATATCGCCTGCGATGAATGTCCCGTATCGGGCTATCTGGTTTCTTCCGACTGCCGCGGCTGTATTGCCCACCGCTGCCAGGAGGCCTGTCCCCGCGATGCCATCTATTTCGATGAAAATCAGAAGGCACGTATCGATAAGTCCAAGTGCATCGAGTGTGGCCGCTGCGCCAGCGTCTGCCCCTATGGTGCCATCAATAATTTCAAGCGTCCCTGCGTTCGTAACTGCAAGGCCGGTGCCATCAGCATGAACGAAGATGGCGTTGCCATGATCGATAAGTCCAAATGTACCGACTGCGGCGCCTGTGTCTATCAGTGCCCCTTTGGTGCCATCACCGACAAGACCTATCTGCTGCCTGTTGTCGAGCAGCTCAAGGCCGTTCTGGGTGGTGCAGAGAAGAAAGTTTATGCACTGGTCGCACCTGCCATTGCCAGCCAGTTCAAAGGCCCCAAGCTGGGCCAGGTCATCGCCGGCATCAAGGCGCTGGGCTTTACCGATGTTATCGAAGTCGCTCTGGGTGCCGATCTGATCGCCCTGGAAGAGACCAAGGAACTGGTGGAGAAGGGCTTCCTGACCTCCTCCTGCTGCCCTGCATTTGTCAATTACATCGAAAAGCAGCATGCCAATATGGTCAAGTTCAAGTCCCATAATCTGTCCCCCATGGCAGCTCTGGGTAAGAAGGTTCGCGAGATCGATCCCGAAGGCTATATCGTCTTTATTGGCCCCTGCATCGCCAAGAAGTCGGAGATCCTGCGTCCCGAGGTCAAGCCTTACATTGATGCCGTTCTGACCTTTGAAGAGCTGAAGGCCCTCTTTGATTGCCGCTCCATCGTCCTGGAGGAGCAGGAAGAGGCCGAAGTTGACGATGCTTCCTACTTTGGCCGCATCTTTGCCCGCAGTGGCGGTCTGACCGAAGCTGTCCGCCAGGCCATTGTCGAGCTGGGTCTGGAAGATCAGTTTGATTTCCGCCCCATCACCTGCGACGGTCTGGAAGAGTGCCGTGCAGCGCTCCTCAAGGCGGCCCACAACACCCTGGGTTACAACTTCATTGAAGGTATGGCCTGCACAGGCGGCTGCATCGGCGGCGCAGGCTGCGTCAACCATGGTGTCCGTAATCGTTCGGAAATCGATAAATACGGCAAGTCCGCCGGTGAGAAGACCATCGGCGAGGCTGTAGAGAAGAGTTTGTTTAAGAAATAAAATCGGCAGTAGACCATATGGGCGGGTGCCCGTAAAACAGTTAATCCTCCCTGCGAATTTTTCGCAGGGAGGATTCTTTTTGCACTGGCACGGTACAACACTCCAGCTTGCGCACGACACCGAACGGTGTATAGAAGTGCGCTTTTATATCTATTCGACAAATTGGAATTTGTCTAGCTGTCAAACTGAATTTGCAAACTTAATATTTTATGATTGTTCTTACAAGTTCATATTGATATGTCTTAAAATATTTATTCCAGAATCCTCGTGCATTCGGGTTAGCCGTTCCGTGTCCAACCCATAGATATCTGGCATCCTTTTGCTTTTCATATTCAA
>JAFYOK010000117.1 GCA_017560175.1 Clostridia bacterium
CAGCCAATCATTTTCGCTGCATCGATATGATCATTGACAATGCAAAGGCGGTCTTAACTGAGAAGTTGATCAAGGAGCTGCATCTGGTTCTGAAGAACGGCACCAGTGATTCCAGAAAGGATTGGTTTGCCGTTGGCGAGTATAAGAGACTGCCGAATGAAGTCGGAGGAACCGATACAGCACTCCCTGAAGAGGTTGCCGGTAAGATGAAAGCATTGCTGGCAGAGTACAATGCAAAGAATACCAAAACCTTCGAAGATATTCTGGAGTTCCATGTAAAGTTTGAGAGGATCCACCCGTTCCAGGATGGCAATGGCCGTGTTGGCAGATTGATTATGTTCAAAGAATGCCTGAAATACAATATCGTACCGTTCATTATCGAAGAAAATCTGAAGATGTTCTATTATCGCGGCCTGAAGGAATGGAACAACGAAAAAGGCTTTCTGACAGATACCTGCCTGGCCGCGCAGGATAAATATAAAGCCTATCTGGATTATTTCAGAATCTCATACTAGGCGAAGGTTCTATTATTTCACCTAAGACAGAAGTAAGTGTCTGTGACAGTTGTGACATTTTTTGAGCTGAATAAAAAGGAAATATACAACGTGGGCTGGTCCATGTTGTATGTTTTTTTATGCTTATCTCAGACTATCCAGCCCAGATCGTAGATCATATCAATATGAAGGAGTAGACTATATTATCATTCCGCAAAACGGGCTGGTATTATTCCGAAAGCGTTGATATTGTTCCGAGCATGGAGTATAATTTTAATATAGTTATCTGAAAGGAGTACATCTCCATGTTTATGACTGTCAAACAAGCTGCTGAACGATGGGGTATTTCCGACCGTCGTGTTCGCATCTTATGCACAGAGGGCAAGATTCCCGGGGCATATCAGGAAGGCCGCAAATGGATGATTCCGTCTGCTGCCGTCAAGCCTGCTGATGGACGATATAAATCCACCCTCTCCCTGCTTGAAATGATCGATCAGAAAAAGAGAGAGCTGGATACCCGCCGTCCTCTGACGGAGGGTGAAGTCGCTCGTCTGCTTGAAGATTTCACAGTTGAATATACCTATAATTCCAATGCTATCGAAGGCAACACTCTGACCTTGCGTGAGACCGATATGGTTCTTCGAGGTCTGACCATCGATCAGAAACCCTTGAAGGATCACATGGAAGCTGTCGGCCATAAAGAAGCCTTCGACTTCGTGCGTGAGCTTGTCCGCGAGAAGGCTTCGATCTCTGAGCGGATCATTCAGCAGATCCACTTCCTCGTTCTGGCTGATAAGAAAGATGACCGAGGTGTTTACCGCAGAGTACCTGTCCGCATTATGGGCGCACAGCATGAGCCTGTCCAGCCCTATCTGATTCAGTCTCGTATGGAGCAGCTTATGTACAGCTATGCCGAAAGCACCGAGCATATCATCACAAAGCTTGCCCGCTTCCATATTGAGTTTGAGGGTATTCATCCCTTCATCGACGGCAACGGCAGAACCGGTCGTTTGCTGGTCAATCTGGAACTGATGAAGGCAGGCTATCCGCCGATTGATATCAAGTTTACCGACCGCCTGGCTTACTA
>JAFYOK010000118.1 GCA_017560175.1 Clostridia bacterium
CCTCTTACTGGGTGCCTGCGGCACAGACAAGACCGTGACCGATACAACTGCCGAGCCCGAGCAGCAGACCGAACAGGCTGCCGAGGCCCAGGCTGTCACCATCACCGATGCGGCAGGCAATGAACTGACCTTCGAAGCGGTTCCCCAGCGCGTTGCTGCTCTCAGCGGTTCCTTTGGTGAGATCTGGATGAATGCCGGCGGTACACTGGTGGCCACCACCAAGGATGCCGTCACCGAGCGTGAGCTGAATCTGGCTGAAGATGTACAGATCGTCGGCTCCATCAAGGAACCCGACCTGGAAGCCGTCCTGGGTGCCGAGCCCGACTTTGTCATTCTGTCGGCCGACACCGGCAGCCACATCGAACTGGCCGCCACTCTGCAGCAGGTTGGCATTCCCTGCGGCCTCTTCAAGGTCGAGTATTTTGAAGACTATCTGGGCCTGCTGGAAAACTTCTGCGCCATCACCGGCCGCGATGATCTCTATGAGAAGAACGGCCTGGATGTACAGGCATCCATCGAAGAGACCCTCTCCAATGCCCCCGATCTGGAGGGCAAGACTGTCCTGCTGCTCCGCGCCTTCAGCAGCGGCTTCAAGGCCAAGAACAGCGAGAACATGGCCGGCACAATGCTGGAGGACTTCGGCCTGGAGAACATCCTTGATAAGTACGACAGCCTGCTGGAGGAGATCTCCATTGAGGAGATCATCACCACCGACCCCGACTATATCTTTGTCACCACCATGGGCAGCGATGTCCAGGCGGCGCTGGATAACCTCGACAGCAGCCTGACCTCCAATCCTGCCTGGAGCGGCCTGACCGCCATTCAGAACGGCGAGTATTTTATCCTGCCCCAGGAGCTGTTCCATTACAAGCCCAACGCACGCTGGAGCGAAAGCTACGCTTACCTGCTCGACCTGCTGGCCGAGTAAGAATAATATAACGCAAAGAAAGAGTCCGCTGCAGATAGTTGCAGCGGACTTTCGTTTATATATGGATGCCGTGTCGACAGCAAAAGCCTTCCCTTGCACAGGGAAGCCTTAGGAACGATAACTGCTTCACGAAATTACCCGTACCCCTTCGATATGAATAAACCGAAGTTTATGCATAGAATAGGTCGACAGCGGGCGGTTGTCGGTATCGGCGGTATGGGCGGCCACATAGATGGTATGGAGAGATGGCCGCCCCTTGATGCGGACGATGACGGGGGTGTGGTGGAAGTCGGAACCGGTGGATGCCAGCTGGACAAAATCCCCCGGCTGCACCTGAGAAATGTCGGCATCGATGCCATAAGGGCCGGGGCCTGTATTACGCAGGAGGAAGTTGTAAAAGTACTCCACGCCGGTCCAGGCCGGGGCGCGATCCTGCAGGCTGCGGTAGTACCAGCCGAAGATCGGGGTATCATTCATGATGCCGCTGCCGGCGTAGAGACACTGGCTGGCGAAGTTGGTGCAGTCGCCGCCCAGCTGCTGAAAATCATAATAGGCAGGATTTCTGTAGTAGGCCCATCTGTGGGCGTAGGCGACGGCTGCAGGACGATCATAATCGAGGATTTCATACGAAGAGGGCAGGGGAGACCACCTCCAAAGAACGGTTTCAACCCCAGTATATGCGGCAAAACAGTCGGGATTGCTGTAAAGTTAAAAACTTTACAAGTGCTTTATTTCCTGCGTTTTCATTTAAAATTTGACAAAAATGCCGCCATGGACTATACTGCCGTGAGAAGGAGCGCGATCTATGCTGAAATCTACCATCAAAAACTACCTGATTATTTATATCGGAACCTTTATCATGGCCTTTGGCCTCTATAATATCCACGCCCGCTGTGCCGTGACCGAGGGCGGTGTCCTGGGGGCTGTCCTGCTTCTGGAAAACTGGTTCGGCTGGTCGCCGTCGGTGACAGGTCTGATTATGGACGTCACCTGCTATGCCATCGGCTTCCGCTACCTGGGCTGGAGCTTTGCAAGATACTCGCTGGCAGCCACCGTTTTCTTTTCGCTGAACTACCGCCTGTTCGAAACCACCGGCCCTCTCTTCCCCGATCTGTCCGGCTATCCTGTATTGGCAGCCGTCGTGGGCGGCATCTTCATCGGCATCGGTGTCGGCCTCTGCGTCCGCATCGGCGGTGCCGCAGGCGGCGATGATGCCCTGGCCATGGTCATCTCGCAGAAGCTGAAGACCGACATATCCAATGCATATCTATTCACCGATCTGCTGGTGCTCACCCTGTCGCTGACCTACATTCCGGCTCGCCGTATCGCCTGCTCGCTGATCACAGTGACCCTCTCTTCCAAGTTGATCGGCTGGGTGCAGAAGGTCAAAGTTCCCATGGGAAATTGAAAAACTTTTTCTGAAAGGTAAGTGCTGAAATTAGTGCCGAACCTAAGGCTTCCCCCACGGGGAAGCTGTCACCGCAGGTGACTGATGAGGGCGGCCGTTAGGCCGTATTTAATTTGCTCTCTGTCTGAGGACAGCAGTCCCTCATCCGTCGCTCTATCGAGCGCCACCTTCCCCCAGGGGAAGGCTGAAGAAGGCTTGAATCATATATAAGAAAAGACGCATGGAGAAGCTCCATGCGTCTTTTTGGTATTGAGGATATTATCTTACTCGCCCAGTTCCATCTGGCGCTCCAGGGCGTCCTCTTCCTTAATGAGGGCACCTGCACCGGGCAGCGCCTTGGTCTGGTAGCGGCTGACATTCTTGAGGTTGGCCTCTTCCAGCGTCTTGGCGGCGATGACCGTCTGGCCCCTCTTGAGGGCAAATACGGCCACACCCTGGGAACCGCGGGTGGTCTTGGCAGGGATGAGGGAGGAGTCGAAGACCAGCAGACGGCTCTGGGTATAGAGGGCGATCTCGGTCTCCCGGGGCAGATGGAGGGCAGCCGCCAGCGGTGCCTTGTCGGAGTAGGCGCTGGTCAGGCGGCGGCGGTTGGACTTGGTGTTGAAGGATTCCATCGGGGTCTTGGCGATCTTGCCGTTGTCAAAGACAAAGAGCAGATGACCGCTGTAGTCGCCCGGCAGCAGCAGGCAGAGGGGAACTTCGCCTTCGGCCATGCCCAGCTTCTGGGGCAGGTAGTCGCCCAGCAGGCTGGCCTTGTGGTCGTCAAACTCGTGGAGTTTGGCTTTGTAGGCCTGGCACTGGTTGGTGAGGAAGATGACCTCCTGACGGTTGGTGGCCTGTGTGGTCTGACGCAGGACATCCCCTTCCTTGAACTTCTGATCGCCGCCCATACGCAGGGAGAGGGGGGTGATCTTCTTAAAGTAGCCCTCACGGCTGAGGAAGAGGTGGACGGGGTAATCTTCGATCTGCTCATTGGCATCGAAGGTTTCGACCTCATGTTCCCCGATGATGGCGGTCTTGCGCTCGGTGGGATATTTCTTGATGATTTTTTCCAGCTCATCGATGATAATGGCATCGATCTTCTTGGGATCCTTGAGGATGCCCTGCAGGCGCTTGATCTCCTTCTCGAGGTTCTCGGTCTCCTTGAGGCGGTTCAGGATGTGCTCCTTGTTGATGTTGCGCAGCTTGATCTCGGCAATGAACTCGGCCTGAGCCTCGTCGATGCCGAAGCCGATCATCAGGTTGGGAATGACTTCTGCATCCTCCTCGGTCTCGCGGATGATGGAGATGGCCTTGTCGATATCCAGCAGGATCTTCTTCAGACCCAGCAACAGGTGCAGACGGGCTTCCTTCTTGGAAAGATCGAAGTGGACGCGGCGGCGGATACCTTCGCTGCGCCATGCGCTCCACTCGTCCAGGATGGCACGAACGCCCATAACTCTGGGGGTGCCGCCGATGAGAATGTTGAAGTTGCAGGAGAAACTGTCCATGAGGGGAGTCATCTTCATCAGCTTCTGCATGAGCTTTTCGGGGTCGACACCGGCCTTGATATCGATGGCGATCTTGAGGCCCTGCAGACCGGTCTCGTCACGGACGTCGGAAACTTCCTTCAGCTTGCCGGCCTTGATGAGCTCAGTCATCTTGTCGATGATGGCTTCGGAAGTGGTGGTATAGGGGATCTGGGTGACCTCGATGATACGTTCCTTCTTGAGGTAGTTCCATACAGAGCGTACCTTGAAGGAGCCGCGGCCGGTACGGTAGATCTCTTCCATCTGGCTGCGGTTGTAGATCAGCTCGCCGCCGGTGGGGAAATCGGGGGCAGGGAGAGTAGAGAGGATGTCGTGCTCGGGGTTGCGGATCAGTTCAATGGTGGTGCGGCACAGCTCACTCAGATTGAAGCTGCAGATGTTGCAGGCCATACTGACGGCGATACCCAGATTGGGGTTGGCCAGGATGTTGGGGAAGGCCGTGGGCAGCAGGGCAGGCTCTTTCATCTTGCCGTCGTAGTTATCGACAAAATCGACGGCATCGTTATCGATATCGCCAAAGATCTGTTCGCAGATCTTGGCCAGCTTGACTTCGGTGTATCGGGGAGCGGCATATTCCATATCACGGGAATAGACCTTACCAAAGTTACCCTTGGATTCGACGAAAGGCACCAGCAGCGACTCGTTGCCGCGGGTCAGACGGACCATGGTTTCGTAGATGGCAGCATCGCCGTGGGGGTTGAGTTTCATGGTCTGGCCGACGACGTTGGCCGATTTGGTCAGCGCACCGCCCAGCAGGCCCATCTTATACATGGTATAGAGCAGCTTGCGGTGGGAGGGCTTGAAGCCGTCGATCTCGGGCAGGGCACGGGAGACAATAACGCTCATGGCGTAGGGCATGTAGTTGGTCTCCAGCGTGTCGGTGATCTTCTGTTCGGTAAAATACTGTTTACTCATGTTCTGTGTGTTCAGCCTTTCTTCTCTTTAGCTGATATCGGCCAGGTCGAGGTACTTGGCACCGTTTTCGGCGATGAAGTCCTTACGTCCGGCCAGATTGTCGCCCAGCAGGATGTCGAACATCAGGGCGGTGGCTTCGGCGTCGGAGGGCATGACCTTGATGAGGCGGCGGGTCTCGGGGTTCATGGTGGTCTCCCACATCATTTCGGGCTCGTTCTCGCCCAGACCCTTGGAGCGCATGATCTCATACTTCTTGCCTTCCAGCTTCTTGAGGATATCGTCGCGCTCCTTCTCGGTATAGGCGAAGTAGGACTTGCCCTTGCAGGTGATCTCAAAAAGGGGCGATTCGGCGATATAGACATAGCCCTCCTCGATGAGGCGGGGGGTCAGACGGTAGAGCATGGTCAGCAGCAGTGTGCGGATCTGATAGCCGTCGTAGTCGGCATCGGTACAGATGATGACCTTGTTCCAGCGGAGGTTGTCCATATTGAAGGTATCCATGTCCTTCTGCTTGCTCTTGATCTCAGCGCCGCAGCCCAGGATCTTGATGAGGTCGGTGATGATCTCGCTCTTGAAGATCTTGTCGTAATCGGCCTTGAGGCAGTTGAGGATCTTGCCGCGGATGGGCATGATGGCCTGGAACTCGGGGTCGCGTCCCTGCTTACAGGAACCCAGCGCCGAGTTACCCTCTACGATGTAGACTTCGCGCTTGGAGACGTCTTTGGTACGGCAGTCGGCAAAGCGCTGGATGCGGTTGAGGACATTGACTTCGCCCGACAGCTTCTTCTTGAGGTTGAGGCGTGTCTTTTCGGCCTGTTCACGGGAACGCTTGTTGACCAGGATCTGATCGCAGACCTTGTCGGCCTCCTGCTTGTTCTCGATAAACCAGATCTCCAGGGTCGACTTGAGGAAGTCGGTCATCATATCCTGGATGAACTTGTTGGTGATCGACTTCTTGGTCTGGTTCTCGTAGGAGGTCAGGGTGGAGAAGCCGTTGGTGATCAGAATGAGAGAGTCGGAGATATCGTTGAAACGGATCTTGCTTTCGTTCTTCTGGTATTTGTTGGTCTGCTTGATGTAGCCGTCAAAGGCCGATACAAAGGCCGAACGGGCCGCTTTGTCGGGGGCACCGCCATGCTCCAGGAAGGAGGAGTTGTGGTAGTATTCGATGATGGGATTCTGATTGCAGAAACAGAAAGCCACCTCGGCCTTGACCTTGTATTCCGGCTTATCTTCGCGGTCGCGGCCCATCTTTTCGGTACGGGCAAAGCGGATGGAAGAGATGGCATCCAGGCCGGCCAGCTCCTGGGCATAGTCGGTGATGCCGTTTTCATAGCAGATCTCCTGCTCTTCAAACTGGTTCTTGCCGGTTTCAAAACGGACGGTGAAGCGCAGACCGGCATTGACAACGGCCTGCTTCTTGACCACCTGTACGAAATAGTCGTGGGGGATATCAATGTCGGTAAAGACATCCAGATCGGGCAGGAAGCGCTGGATGGTGCCGGTGCGGCGGCCGTTATAAGGCTCGCGGATCAGCTTATCCTCGCCGGGGGTGACGTTTTCGCCGCGCTCAAAGCGCAGGCTGTACTTATAGCCGTCACGGTAGGAAGTGACCTCCATATACTTGGAAGCGTACTGGGTGGCACAGGCGCCCAGACCGTTGAGGCCCAGGGCATACTCGTAGTTGTCGCCGGTGTTGTTTTCATATTTACCGCCGGCGTAGAGCTCACAGTAAACCAGTTCCCAGTTGAAGCGGCCTTCCTTTTCGTTATAGTCGAGGGGAATACCGCGGCCGAAGTCTTCGATCTCGATGGATTTATCCTGATAGACGGTGACGCGGATGCGGTCGCCGAAGCCTTCACGGGCCTCGTCGATGGAGTTGGAGAGGATCTCGAAGAAAGCGTGCTGGCAGCCTTCGATGGAGTCGGAACCGAAGATAACGCCGGGACGCTTACGAACGCGGTCGGCACCCTTGAGGGCCGAGATACTCTCGTTGCCGTAGGACGGCTTGGTTGTTTTAGGCATGTTTATAAAAACCTCCTGAAGCACTGGCCGCTCGAAACAGCGCAGGGCGCTTGGTTTCTCGGGCCAAGGGTTTAATATAAGGATGATTTTCCCGATGCACATGTCCTCGGAAAAATCGATTGGTTAAAAGATAGTGGTATGGCAAAAGCGAAGGTGTTTTATGATACGGCTTGCTTTTTGTACAACATATTTATCCGTCTTTTGGGAGAAAATAATGCATATACATCAGACAGAAGCAAAATGAGGAAAGCCCACGCAGGGCAGGAGGATGTCTATGCAGCTTTTAAAGAAGAAGAAACAGGCAGCCGTATCGATCGACGGACAACAGCTTCTGACCCAGCTCCGGGAAGCCAAGATGGCGCTGGATGGCGCACGGCAGAAGTTTGAGTATGTCACCGAACCCGATATGGTGGTTTCCTGTATTTATGAAATGCATGCTGAGCAGGCACGATATGACCATTTGCTGGGCAAGATCCGAGAAAAAGGGATCTGCGCTGAACCGTGGAGTGCATTGCGCTGTGCAGGCGGGGAGTAAGGGTTATTCGCCCTTCTTTTTACGACCGCGAGGATCGACAGGTTCCCACCCGTTCAATGGCAATCTCTGCATGGCGCCGAAGATGTGTTCGCGCAGGTCATGGTAGTCGTGCTCCAGGGTACGGATGAGCTGCTTGATATCCTCGCGCTTGGTCTCCTTGTCAACGGGACAGCCGCTCTTGCAGATGGGCAGGTTCTGTCGGTTGGCAAAGTTGATGACCTCACGCTCGGTCATATAGAGCATAGGACGAATGACATGCAGGTCGGTGCGGTCCAGATAGGTGACCGGCAGGAAGCAGCTCAGGCGGCCCTCGTAGAAGAGAGAGAGCATGAAGGTCTCGACAGCATCGTCAAAGTGATGACCCAGAGCGACCTTGTTGCAGCCGTTTTCCTTGGCGGCATCGTTGAGGGAGCCGCGGCGCAGCTTGGCACACAGGGCACAGGGATTCTTTTCATTGCGGATATCAAAGACGACCTCCTTGATGTTGGTCGGCTTTACGATATATTCTACGCCGATCTCTTCGCACATTTTGGCGATGGGAGAGAAGTCGGCATTTTCATAGCCCATATCGAGGGTGATGGCCACCACTTCGAAGGGGACAGGGTAGAAGCGGCGCAGTTCGGCCAGGGTACGCAGCAGGACAAGAGAGTCCTTGCCGCCCGAAACACCGATGGCAATGCGGTCGCCGGCCTGGATCATACGGTATTCATCCACACACCGGCGCAGATGAGATAACATTTTCTGCATAGAGATCTCCTTTATATAAAGTGAAATGGTTGCTTTCCAAAAATGGGCATATATATTTATGATAGCACAGGCCGAACAGATTTGCAAATAAAAGAACAGAGGTTCTAAAAAAGCACCCTTCGGACAGAAAGAAAAAGAACGGCACCAAAAGCACTCCCTGTGTAAGGGAGGGGGGACCATTGCCATGCCTTTGGCGGCAATGGTGGGTGAGTTGTTTATCTAATCTATTCTTTATTCCAATGAGGAAGCACCTTTGGTGCAAAAAATAGATTAACTCATCCGTCACCCTTCGGGTGCCACCTTCCCTAACCATCAGGGAAGGCTTATGTGTCTTTGGCCAAGGGGAAGCCCATAACAAAACAAGAGGGTCCGCTGCAGCAAACGGCAGCGGACCCTTTATCACTTTGTAATTCAATTATTCGGCGTGCTCGGCGACGAACTTGTCGTAGGCTTCCTTGCTGACCTGTGCACGGCGGTTGATGATGCGGATGAAGCCGTCATCACACAGCTCGTTGATCAGCTTGCTGATGGTAACACGGGCGCTGCCGACGATCGCGGCCAGCTCGTTGTGGGTCAGCTTGGAACGCAGGCTGTACCACTTGCCGTCTTCCAGACGCTTGTGGTCGATCTGGGAGCAGTAGATACGCATGAGGCGAGCCTTGCAGGAGTTGAAGGACAGGTTGTGCAGCTCGCAGAGGAGGTACTTATCATAGTCACACTGCATATCCATCATTTCCAGCGCAAAGACAGGATCGTTGTGGATCAGTTCCAGATACTTGGCACGGGGAATACGCAGAACGACGACCTTTTCCATAGCAATGGCACGGGTGGGGAAGAGCTTGCCTTCCGCATGAGCCAGGTTGCCGAAAATACGGCCGGGGGTCAGATGATACAGCAGTTTATCGTCGGTACCATCGGTAATGTAGTGGGCAGTACGGCCGGTCAGCAGCATACAGATGAACTCTGTGCTTTCCTGCAGGTCAAGGACGACCTGCTTGGCGCTGAACTCCAGGATCTCACCAAGAGGGGTCAGAAGCTTGTGATAACGTTCAGCGGAGACGGTGTCTACAGGTGCCAGAGAGAGAGAGAGGGCAAAGTTGTTCATAACAGACATCTCCAATTCTTTTCCGAATTTGTATTACGGTTAATAATATGAAATCATTGTAGCATTATTTCATAAGGATGGCAACACAAAAATATGATTTTTCTTTCACATAGTTTGCAACAGCTAATTTTACAAGGATTTTACCGAAAGTCTTGATATCAGCCTGTTTTCAGCAGTTTCGTTAAAGTAAAGTGTAGCAAAAATATAGTTGAATACAATGAATATTATAGAAAAAATGCATATCGAGAAATTTGGAACTGAATGGGATCATAGAGAAGGGTAAAGCGAATATGGCGGATTCGGAGCGGCAGAGATGATGCGCAGGCAAGTTGTTTTCTATATTTTTTATTTATAAGGAGTAAAAAATAGAACAAAAGGACCGGGGGACGTGGCGGATCCTTCCGTGCAACCTGCACAGAGATGGGAAAACGGCCGATTTTCGGTCGGACTACATATATATGAAAATCTGTGAATAAATTCGTCTTTTGTAAAGCAGATGGGCTTTACTGCACCTGTAAACAAACGCTTTGCCGCAATGAAATTCCTGTGGGGATCCTGTGAATTTGCCCCCTCAGGCAAGAAAACAAAAGTGAATTGCCTTTTTAGAAAAAGCGAGCAAATCGAAGAAAAACGGAGAAAATCGAAGCACTCAAAGTGTAAATCAATTTTTTCGAAAAAAGGTGTTGACAGGAAGGGGGTGGATGGATATAATGAGGAAGCTGAAATCAATAATTTTTCTATCATACAAACGGAGGAACAATCATGTCCACAACAATGGCAAAGAATGAAACCATTCAGCGCAAGTGGTATGTTATCGACGCTGCTGGCAAGTCCCTGGGCCGCACAGCTGCTCTGGCTGCTTCCCTGCTGAAGGGCAAGCACAAGGTCGACTACACACCCAACGCTGACTGCGGTGACTATGTTATCATCATCAACGCTGAGAAGGCTGTCCTGACAGGCAAGAAGCTGACTCAGAAGTACTACTACAGACATTCCGGTTATGTTGGCGGTCTGAAGGAGACACAGTACTCCCGTCTGATGGCCACAAAGCCCGAACTGGCTATGAAGCTCGCAGTTAAGGGCATGCTGCCCAAGAACTCCATCGGCCGCTGGTCTCTGGGCCGCATGAAGGTCTATGCTGGCGCTGAGCACAACCACAACGCTCAGAAGCCCGAATTCTGGACAGCTGAATAAGGAGGAAACCGAGAATGTACACACCTAAGAAGGCATATTTTTACGGCACAGGCAGAAGAAAGAGCTCTGTTGCTCGCGTTAAGCTGATTCCCAACGGCACAGGCGTTGTTACCGTCAACAACAGAACACTGGACAACTACTTTGGTCTGGCTACTCTGAAGATGGTTGTTAAGCAGCCCCTGACTCTGCTGGGTCTGGAAGAGAAGTTCGACGTCGTCGTCACAGTTCAGGGCGGCGGTTTCACAGGTCAGGCTGGCGCTATCCGCCTCGGCATCGCTCGCGCTCTGCTGCAGGCTGACGCTGACTACAGACCCATGCTGAAGAAGGCTGGTCTGCTGACACGTGACTCCAGAATGAAGGAGCGTAAGAAGTACGGTCTGAAGGCCGCTCGTCGTGCTCCCCAGTTCTCCAAGAGATAATTATTTCC
>JAFYOK010000012.1 GCA_017560175.1 Clostridia bacterium
CACCTTTTGCTCTTCGATCGACCAACGGCCCGAATGGTAAAACAATACCCTCCCCCGAAATCGGGGGAGGGTTTGCCTGAATGGAGGATATGATCCTTATTCCATTACTTCTTGTTGGTGTAGGCTGCCATGACGGGACGGCTTGCGCTGTCCAGTACAAAGACACGGATCTCGGCTGCATTGGCTGCGCCGGTCAGGTTGACGACCTGGCTTGCGCCTGTGACCGATGCGATGCCGACATTCAGCATCTTGCCTTCGGCGTTGTAGCTTGCAACGTAGGCCTTCCAGCTGCCATCGACCTTCTCAGGCATACCGTTGAAGGCAACGGTGACCTGATCGCCCTTGGCTTCTGCCGACTTGATGCCCGAAGCCTTGGTCCAACCGGTGACAGTGCCCCACTTGGCGCAGTTGTAAACCTTCTTATTCTCAGAAGGGTTATCGGAGTAAGCCGATGTTGCTGCGTAGATGGTATGCTCGCCGGGAGTCAGACCGGTAACGGTGTAGGTGTTGCCTTCGGTCTTGCCCAGATACTTGCTTGTACCATCCAGATACAGACGTGTGTAGTCAGCGCCTGCAGGCTTGGTCCATGTCAGAGTCATGGTGGTCTCAGTGACCGCTGTGATCTTCAGATCGGTGACGTCGTTGGGCTGGATATGATACTTCAGCGCAATGCTGCCGTAGTAGTTACCGCGGCCCTCGATGTTCATAACGGCCTGACCGATGCCATCATCGTTGATCCACGAGATGTACAGATCACGCATGGTGTGGTCATCGTTGACGTTGTTGTCGTTGGAGTAGGTCAGCTGCTTGCCGCTCGGATCAACGACGAAGAAGGAGGGACGGACGCCGCCCTTCTGGAAGTAGTAGCCGGGGTCTTTGCCTGTCGGCTTGCTGACTGTACCAAAACCGCTCTTGAAGTTGCTGATATCGATACCAACAGTACCGCAGACGGTGCACTTATGGTTTGCATCCCATGTATGACCGTTGGGGAATGCGTAGGACTTGGCACGCTCTACCTTACCGCAATCATGGCAGGTATAGGTGGGCCAGCCGCCCTTGATGCAGGTGGTGTTCATCTTAAAGGTGGCCTTATAAATGTAGCCATCTTCATGGTAGTGATAGTAGGAACCGTTCAGTTCGTTGGTCCAGCCGGTACCCTTGACCTGCAGACCCTGGCTGATATGGAGGTTGCCCTTGCCGTCGTTGTAAACGCCGGTGAACTTGGTCTGGCCCTTGTTGAGACCGTCTGTGCCCAGGTCGTAATAGAGGCCGTCGATCTGCTGCATACCCAGAAGACGTTCGTTATTCTGGTAGTATGCATAGTAACCGTCACCTTCGTTGACCCAGCCTTCCTTCAGAATATAGGCCAGAGTATAGGTCTCCTCGAACTCCTCGTAGACAGAACCAAACTTACCGCCCTGGTCGTAGGAGTCCTCGGGGTTGGTGTAGGGGAAGATGCTGTAGATCTGCTGGTTCTCTTCCTTCATGGCGAAGGAGTAGAGGCTGGATGCACGCATACAGATCTCGTAGCTGATCTCGCCGCCGTTGACGATTTTAACACGCTTTTCCTTATCAAATGTGCCATCCTTGGGTGTCAGCTTGATGCCGCTGACCAGGCAGAGGGGATTTGCTGTGTCTTCGTCGATGGCCTGGGTCTGGTCGATCCAGCTGAGGTGCATGGTCAGCTCGTTGGTCTCTTCATTGAACTCAACACTGTTGAGGGTGAAGTAATCATTGATGATCTGCAGCTCACTGTAATCAACATCAAACTTGGGATCGAAACGCATGGTGGGAGAAACGGTACTGAGGGGGCTGATACGCTCAGCCAGGCGCAGCAGGAAGTTCCATGCCGATGCGTCGGGCTCATCTGCGCCGGGCAGCATGTAAACCAGGTCGCTCAGGCGGTCGGGGATGGGAATAGAAGTCATATCCATAGCAAAGGTATAGCTTGTGACCATATCCTTTTCTACGTCAATCGCTGTGTAAACGCTGTTGTCTTCGGTCTCTGCGTTGGAAACCTCGCGGAGCCATGCCAGCTGGCGTGTACCGCCGGTCGCCTTTTCAAAGTCGAAGCTGTTTTCTCCCGGCTTGAAGATGGTGACAGACATCTGGCTGCTGGAAGAATTCTTGACCAGCGCTGCAGTGATGGTGACATTCTTGACATCGCTTTCGGCAGCAGTGAAGGTGAAGCCGTCGAAGCTGCCGGCCTTGGAGGGATTGAGGGTCAGCTTGACATCATTGGGGTTGATGGCAACAGCCTTGCCCTCGTAACGCGCTACGATGGGCAGAGTAAGGGTGTTGCCCTGGACAACGCTCATGGGGGATCTGGTGAAGTAGACCTGTACGGGATCGACAATGGTCATGAGCTTTTCGCCCAGGATCTCGCCGTCCAGCATCATATAAACGGTAACTTCGCCATAGTTCAGGCCGGTGAATACACCGTCCTTGGAGATGGTTGCGATAGTTTCATCGGATACCGCCCATGTGTAACCCTCGGGCAGCTGGGCTTCGTTGCCGGTGGCGCTGACGCCCTTGGGGGTGATCTGTACAGGGGTGCCGATGGTGGAGAATCTGTACTGGCTTTCCAGAACGGCATGGTCAAATGCAGTGCTGGAGGGTGCTGTGGAGACCATGATCAGCGATGTGCTGACTTCGCGCGCAACGCCGTCGGAAGGTCTGTTGATGATCTTCAGATCGGTTTCGCCTTCGGGCTTGGCAACAAAAGTGGTCGAGCCGCCGCCGTCCAGGTTGACAGCTTCAACACAGCCGGCCTGGAGCAGAATGTGTGCGATCTCCTGCATACCGCCGCCGCTGGACCAGGGGATCTGGCGGCCGTCCAGGACCATCATAACGACCTTGCCGGTCTTGGTGACACCGACTGCTGTTCTGCCGGCATTGGAGTTGTCGTCAGACAGGCCGGGAACGATCTTGCCGTCGCGGATCAGGACACTGCCGAAGCCGGCAATGCCTTCCTGCAGCTTACCCTTATAGATTTCGTTGTACTCCTTGGTTGTGCCGATGACGGCCTCGCCGTCCTTGGTGATGCCAAAGAAGCCGGAAGCATTGATGGGATAGTGCTCAACGCCGTTCATAACCAGCAGACCGCTGGGCGCGCCGCTGGCCATATCAAAGCCTGCACCGTTGGTCGATGCAACGATCTGATAGTTGGGGATGTAATAGGAGCTATCGGGATCGCCGTATCTCTCCTGTGTGGCATTGGCCTGGCTCAGAACGTCCAGCAGCTTGGGGTTGCCGGGATCTGCAACATTTGCATAGTTGGCACGAACACTGACATATTCATTGCTCAGATCGCCGATGGCCAGATAGTATACCATCTGTTCGCCGGCGGGTGTTGTTGCATAGTGGATCTCCTGTGTGATGCCGGGAGCCAGCTGAGAAACGCGGACGTCAAAGTCGGTGAAGTACTTATTCTCAACGGCTTCGACATAGTCGCCGGCCAGCTCGCAGACATAGTCGGCAAAAGCATAAACACAGGCGCGGCGCAGGGTATCCAGCTTGCTTGCGGGAGTTGTAAGGAAATCACGGGTGCCTTCCAGTGTGACGATGACCGAGTTGCCGGTATAGGCATCGTAAGCTGCCTGGCGGATCTCGGCGCGTGTGCCCGATGTGCCCAGACGGTTCTTGAGGAAGTAGTCGGCGCGGGTCTCGTTGCTGAGTTCCTCGGTGAAGTAGTTTGCAAAGAGTTCGCTCATCATGCCGGTTTCATAATCTTCACCCATCTGCTTCAGCTGGTTGATCAGATAGAGACCATCCATGTCACCGTCGAAGTCGGTTCTGCCAAAGTTGTCGCTGACGCAGGGATCTTTAAGGAAGATGTACGCCTTGATCTGGCTGACCATACCTTCCAGTGTATCGGCAGGTGTAAGATGGAAGAACGCCTCGTCCGAATCATTAAAGACGCGGTCGGCCGAAGAGAGCAGGTCGGTCAGATCGCCCGCCCAGCCGGAAACGTCGGCATGGTTCTGGCTGTTCTTATTGGTATAGCTGATGTCCATGGTGCCG
>JAFYOK010000119.1 GCA_017560175.1 Clostridia bacterium
CGCACGAAGGATCTCAGCCTTACGGGGAGGTACGGCTGCCAGCTGGATCTGACCGCCGATGTGGTCTTCCTTCTCAAAGACAGTAACGGTATAGCCGCGCTTGGCTGCAACACGTGCAGCTTCCAGGCCTGCGATGCCGGCACCGATAACAGCGACCTTCTTCTCACCTTCACCGGGCTGGAGGAAGATGGTGGACTCATCGCCGTTTTCGGCATTGAGAACACAGGACAGATACTTACGGCCGGTCAGAGCGTCTACGCAGCCCTTGTTGCAGTTGAGGCAGGTACGGATGGGTTCATCGATGGCGACCTTATTGGCAATATCGGGATCGCAAAGCAGGCTGCGGCCATAACCGATGATATCGGCCTTGCCTTCCTGCAGGATGGTCTCGCCGCTCTCAACGGTGACAACACGGCCGACAGTGGCAACAGGAATAGAAACAGCTTCCTTGATCTTGGCACAGACGGGCAGGGTCCAGTTGTAGGCAATGGAGCCCATGGGGGGAATGGTGTCGCCCATATTGCCGGTATGGTTGGCCTGTGCAGCCTGGATCATGTGAACGCCGGCCTGCTCCAGCAGCTTGGCAAAAGCAACGGCCTCTTCTTCTTCCAGGCCGCCCTTGCCGCGCAGGGAACCATCGGGATTGACGGTGACCAGAGGCAGCTTATATTCGATCATCAGACCGGGAGCTGCTTCGGCGATGGCGGCAACGACCTCCAAAGCAAAGCGAACACGGTTTTCAAAGCAGCCGCCGTAATTATCGGAACGACGGTTGAGCTGTGTGGAACACAGCGTACCCAGCAGACGGTCCCCGTGAACTTCGATGGCATCCACGCCGGCCTTCTGGGCACGGGCGGCACTGGCAGCGATCAGCATCTTGATCTTGTGCAGAACTTCGGGAGAAACTTCCGAAGTGAAATTTTCCATATCATGGTCCAGCTTGGCATAGGCTTCCTTGCCGACGGCACCGCTCTCGGCCATCTTCTTGCCAAAGGTATCCATATCGCCGGCTGCCTTGGCAGCCTGTGCTTCCATGGCCAGCGCGCGGCTGCGGTTGATCAGCGCACCGACCTGTTCTACGTCATATTCGGGGTGGAAGATCTGCAGACCCAGCTTGCAGCCGTGGGCATGCAGCGCATCAGCCAGCGCCTTGAAGGAACGAATCTGGCTGTCATCAAAGAGCTTGGGTGTGGGCGAGAAGGTTCGGACAGGAGAAACGTCGCCCATAACAATATAGCCGGCACCGCCTTCTGCCAGTCGCTCGTAGAAACGAAGGCTGCGTGTACCGATCGATCCATCACGTTCTTCGTAACCGGTGGTCAGCGGGGGGAACATGATGCGGTTCTTGAGGGTCAGAGGGCCGACCTGGATCGGCTGCAGCAGAGGAGAAGAGTTGGACATATCGATGCATCCTTTCTGTTTTGGGCAGTAGTTCACCCTTTTATATTTTATTCAAGTGTAGCACAACTGAAAACCTTTGTCATCGGGGCTGATAAATAAACTTTTCTTATTTGTTTTTTCAATATCTCACCTTCTTTCTCCGGCGAAGAAATGCCGCTTCCCCGTTGCCTTTTGATGAAAACTGTGGCATTATATAGGTGTATGTATGTTCCGCATCCCATCCATTATCTTGATTTATAAAGAAAGAAGGAGAACGACATGAACGAAGTATACAAGTCTTATATGATGGAACAGCTCCAGAACCTGATCTCCATCGACAGCCCCACCGGCTTCACCGGCGGCGTCCAGAAGTACCTCTGCGAAGAGATCACACGCCTGGGCTACACACCCGAATGCCTGCACAAGGGCGGCGTCCGCGCTGACCTGGGCGGCGAAGGCAACGGCCTGATGCTGTTTGCACACTGCGATACACTGGGCGCTATCGTCCGTGACATCCAGGGCAACGGCCGTCTGACCGTCTCCCGCATCGGCGGCCTCAACCCCAACAACGTTGAGACCGAACATGTTAAGGTCTACACCCGCTTCGGCGAGGTTTACGAGGGCACATTCCAGGTCCCCAACGCTTCCAGCCATGTTAACGCACATGTCAACAACGCCAGAAGCTTTGAAGAAAACCTGGAGATCGTCCTGGATGAGATCGTCAAGAGCGATGACGATGTTCGTGCACTGGGCATCGACCGCGGCGATTTCGTTGCTGTCAACCCCCGCTTCACCGTCACATCTAAGGGCTACATCAAGAGCCGCTTCCTGGACGACAAGGCTTCGGCTGCCATCCTGCTGACCTATGCCAAGTACCTGAAGGACGAGGGCATCACTCCCTCCCGTAAGGTCGTCATCAGCTTCACCATGTATGAAGAAGTCGGTCACGGCGCTGCCTGCGGCATCCCCGAAGGCATCTGCGACATCATGGCTGTCGACATGGGCTGCGTCGGCGAAGGTCTGGGCTGCACAGAGACCATGGTCTCTATCTGCGCCAAGGACTCCGGCGGTCCCTACAACTACGACATGACCACCGATCTGATCCGCGTTGCCAAGGAAAATGGCCTGGACTATGCCGTTGACATCTACAACTTCTACGGCTCCGACGTTGAGGTTTCCCTCAAGGCCGGCTACGATGTCCGCCACGCTCTCATCGGCCCCGGTGTCTATGCTTCCCATGGTTACGAGCGTACCCACATCAAGGGCATGGAAAACACCTTCAAGCTGGTCAAGGCTTACATCGGCTAATTTACTTCCCAATACATACAAAAAGCACTCCACGATTTGTGGAGTGCTTTTCTTTTGCCGTAAAGCCCCTCTCCTCTTCGATTCGCCTATACCTCGCCCCTGTTTTGTGCTATACTTGAGGCAGAAGAAAAACAACAAGGAGGAGCTTCCATGTATCAGCCTCTTGCAGATAAGATCCGCCCGCTGGAACTGGATGATGTTGTCGGCCAGACCCACATCATCGGCAAGGGCGGTATGCTGCGCCGCATCATCGAAAGCGGCACCATCCCCAATATGATCTTCTACGGCCCTTCGGGCATTGGCAAAACCACTCTGGCCCAGATCATTGCCGGCAAGACCAACCGCCGCCTGTATAAACTCAATGCCACCACCGCCGGCGTACAGGATATCAAATCCATCGTTGCCGAACTGGACACCCTGCTGGCCCCCAACGGCATCCTGCTCTATCTGGATGAGATCCAGTATTTTAACAAAAAACAGCAGCAGTCGCTGCTGGAGTTCATCGAAAGCGGTAAGATCACCCTGATTGCTTCGACCACCGAGAATCCCTACTTCTATGTCTATAACGCCATTCTCAGCCGAAGTACTGTCTTTGAATTCAAACCCATCCAGCCCAAGGAAGTAGAAAAAGCCATTCGCCGAGCTTTTACCCTCTGTGCCCGTGAGCATAAGAAAAAGATCGTACTGGAAGAAGGTGTCATTGAACACATCTCCTTCGCCTGCGGCGGCGATGTCCGCAAGTCGATCAATGCCGTAGAGCTGCTCTGTTCGGCTGCCGTACAGACCGATGAGGAAATGAGCGTCGCCCTGGAAGATGCCAAAACGGTCACGCAGAAATCTTCGGCTCGCTACGATCGCGACGGTGATGCCCACTATGACATTCTTTCGGCCTTCCACAAGTCGCTGCGCGGCTCGGATGTCAATGCAGCCCTTCACTATCTGGCCCGTCTGCTGTGCGGCGGTGATATCGCCTCGGCAGCTCGCCGTATGCTCTGCGTCGCCAGTGAAGATGTCGGCCTCGCCTATCCCCAGGCCGCTTCCATTGTCAAGGCCTGCTGCGACAGTGCCCTCCAGTTGGGTCTGCCCGAAGCCAAACTTCCCTTGGCGCAGGCCTGTATCCTGCTGGCGACAGCACCCAAATCCAATTCGGTATCGGCTGCCATAGAAGCAGCCATGGCCGATGTGGAAGCCGGAAAGACGGGCGATATTCCTGCCCATCTCAAGGATGCCCACTATGGCGGTGCAGCCAAGATGGGACGCGGTCTGACCTACAAATACCCTCATGACTACCCCGGAAACTGGATCGAGCAGCAGTATCTGCCCGATGAAATGCGCAATGTTTCCTACTATAATGAAGGCACCAACAAGGCCGAACAGCAAGCCAAGCAGTACTGGCAGAAGGTGAAAAGCCATGAATAAAGCCATTTCCTTTGTGCTGTCGCTTCTTCTGCTGATGGGAATGACCTCCTGCAAATCGGAAGAAACGCCTTTGCAGCCCGAACTGCCCATAGAAACCGAAGAAGAAACAGAAATCGAAGTGCTGACCCCCACCTCTCCGCTGCCTTCTTTAGATCCTGTTCCCGATGATCCGGTCGATCCTTCCGGCTACATCATCGACAACACCCTTCTGCAGGAACACAGCCAGGCCATCGAACAGATCTGGCCTGCATCTGAAGATCGTCTGTTGGTCTTTACCTCTACCCTTTCGGGCGGTTATATTTCCGAACAGATCAGCCTCTATATCTATGACCTGGAAAACCATACCTTCACCGGCGACCATATTTCCCTCGGTCTGGTTGGCCAGTATCCCCATGCCATCTTCGATGATGGCACCGTTATGGTGCTGACCCGCAATACCGAAACCTACGAATACGAAAACATGATCTTCATCGATCCCTATGCCCTGACCTTTGAAAAACACAGTCTGTCGGGCATTGCCGATCTTCGTACTGTTCATGTTTCCCCCGACAAGCGCTATGCCGCCCTTTCGACCCAACAGGGCGTCCGCATCACCGATCTGACCATGCAGAATATTATGGCCGTCTATCCCGGCTATGTGCCCGAAGGCGGTGATCCCGACCTGGATTATATCCTCCCCATCGTCACCGACTGGCTGCCCGATGGCAGCGGTGTTGTCGGTAAGGTACTGGGCTGGGAATGGGTTTATCATCCCTTCCTGCTTGCGGTGGATGGCACAGTCACATTGCTGGATACCTACGAAGGCAAATCGGCCCTGCCCCGGGGCGATGGCCTGCTCATCTGCGACAGTATGACCCAGGCACCTGAAGGCTGCTGTGCCGCCGATGGCAGTAATTATCAACCGCTGGAGTTCGATGCATCCATGTTGGAAGATGGCTCTGCCTATATCTCTGCCCTTCGTGCGCATGCCGATGGTGATCTGCTGGTCGTAGCTACCGCAATGCCTTTTGATGAAACAGTCAGCCGCGTTGACCTTTTCCGCGACGGCGACTTCCTGCGTACCCTGTCGATACCACAAACCGGTACGACACCCATCACCTTTGATTCTGCCGCCTTTACCCCCGACGGCACTACACTCCTGCTGATGACCGGTGCGACGGTCGACCGCCCCTGTACCGTCCATGTCATTCCCATTGAATAAAAGGAGATTTGGTTATGATCTGCTATAAATCTTTCGGCGCCGAACTTCTGCCTCAGGTCAGAAACCTTTACGAAAAGGAAGGCTGGCGCGCCTATCTGCACAATAACGATATGCTCTGTGCCGCCTTTGAAAACTCCCTTTGGATCTACGGTGCCTTCGAGGATGACCGACTGATCGGCTTTGTCCGCTGCGTGGGTGAC
>JAFYOK010000120.1 GCA_017560175.1 Clostridia bacterium
CATTGCCCGTTTTGATGCTGCTTTCAGCGGCGGTGTCGATGCCGTCTTTCAATGCGGCTATCGGGAGTATGTGTCCAGACGGTGTTTTGCCGAAATCCGAAGGAGGTATGAGGGAATATGAGAAAACATGTTTTGGACTTTATACGTAAGGGATTGACGGCCTGCGGATTTGGGCCTCCGGTATTGGCGGTGCTTTATCTGATTTTGCAGAAGCAGGGCGTTGTGGAACTGTTGACCGTCCATGAGGTCTGTCTGGGTATCTTCTCATTAACTGCGCTGGCCTTTGTGGCAGGCGGCATGAATGTGGTCTACCGGATCGAGCGGCTGCCGCTGATGTGGGCCATCCTGCTCCACGGCGGTGTTCTGTACGGCTGTTATCTGGCCACCTATCTGGTCAATGGATGGCTGGAGTGGGGCAGTACACCCATTATGGTTTTTTCCATCATTTTTGTTCTTGGGTATCTGGCAATATGGGCGGTCATTTATACCATCACCAAACGCAATACCGAACGGCTCAACACTATGCTGCGGCAGAAGCAGAAGTATACGGCAGGCAAATAAAAAGAGAAGCGGCATGATTCAAATCATGCCGCTTTGCTGTTATTCGGTATATTCGACGGTGTGGCTGAGGATGAGGGTGTCGCCGTTTTCCATGTCAAAGGTCCAGCGAATGATGTTGGAACCGGCGGTGGAGTCGTTGGATGTGATGCAGTTCCAGCCGCTTGCGTCGTGTTCGGTTTCGCTCAGTTCAGCGGCGAAAGCACCGCCTACAGGCAGGCCGATGGCCTTGACGCGGTCGACCAGGGGAAGGAAGGTTTCCATAGCAGAATTTCCGCTTGCATCGGTGACATAAAGATAGGTAGACAGATCGGTGCCGCCTGCATGGGTGATGCTTTCGCAGGCTTCATCGATGGTACCGAAGGAGAGGGTCAGGTGGTAGGTCGCATCATCTTCGGCGGTGTATTCCAGCTCGTAGGTGCCCATGTAGTCCTTGGGCTGACTCATACGGAAAAGGCTGAAAGCGGTAAAAATGACAAGGACAAAGAGAAGGATGGGCAGCCAACGGGGCGGACGGCGAGGCTCGTCTTTATCAGAAGGCTGAGGTTTGCCGCATTCATAGCAGAAGGTAGCATTGGCGGGCAGTTCGGTCATGCAGTGGGGACAGTTTTTGGCCATAGGTATTCTCCTTTGTGTATTCTGCCCCTATCATACAATGGGCGTGGCAGAAAGGGAAGAGGGAACGGCAAAAAACCGTTGCTTAAAACGGTCACTTGACGTATAATCTAAGATATGAAATTATGCGAATATGCAATATGCATGAGGTGAATATATGAGCTATACAGTTAAGCCCAGAACACTTTCTGGTTTTATGGAGCTGCTGCCCGAGAAGCAGCTGCAGTTTGAAGCCGTCCGCGAAGTCCTGCAGAAGGTCTATTCCAGCTACGGTTTCTATCCCCTCGATACCCCCCTCCTCGAGGCTTCCGAGGTCCTGCTGGCCAAGGGCGGCGGCGACACCGAGAAGCAGATTTATCGTTTCACCAAGGGTGATACCGACCTGGCCATGCGTTTCGACCTGACCGTTCCTCTGGCCAAGTATGTTGCCCTCAACTACGGCAGCCTGTCCTTCCCCTTCCG
>JAFYOK010000121.1 GCA_017560175.1 Clostridia bacterium
TAGCTGTAGGATGTATTCATTTCGTTCATCTATAGTTACCTCCGATGGTTCTGTGGTTTTTATATCTTATCTATCATACACGATTTTGCCCCATTTGCAAAGCAAAAAATCACCGCATGGCAAAAACCATGCGGCGACGGGATATACATTGAATTTTTAAATAATGCTCAGACGCTCCATATCTTCGGTATAAGTGATCTTGCCGAAGAGCAGCATATAAGAGAAGTAGAAGCCGGAAGTAACGCTGAACAGGATATGACCGGCGATCAGCAGATAACCGGCGCAGAGGCCCAACGAAACCAGAACGGCCACAGGCATCAGATCGTAGCGCAGCTCACGGATGTTCTTAAAGAACTTCCAGACAAACTCCAGGCCCAGCTTGACATAAAGCCACAGCATGGCAATGGCACCGAAGATACCGTAGTAGATAACAACTTCAAAGAGGTCCATCTCGATGATGGCGGTCTGGGTACCGCGGCCAACACCGAAGATCCAGGTGTAGATGCCGCCTTCCTTATACATGGCAAAGGCCTTGGCCAGCTTGGTGTGGCGACCCGACAGTAGTGCAGTGGTTGCACCCTCGTTTTCCATGACCGTACCGGTCTGATGGAAGGAGGCACTGATCTCGCCAAAGATTGACTGGGTGGACAGCAGTGCCATAACTGCAAATACCAGTGCCATGGTGACAGCGATAATAATGCAGCGGCGGAGGGGCAGATGCTCCTTAAAGGCAATCAGCTTCCACAGGGCACAGATACCCAGGACGAAAGCTGCCGCGAAAACAGCAATAAAGGCGGTCTTTGTACCAATCAGCATAAGGCAGATGGCGGTCAGTGCGGCGCTCAAATCATAGGCCCAGAACATTTTGCTGCTCAGGTCACGGCGCTGCATAAAGCCGCACATGACAACAGGCAGACCGGCCATGAGGATGGCGGTGATGTCATTGCCCGAATAGAAGAAGCCGCGTGTGCCGCGGTAGCCGTAGCGGTCGGCATAGGTGGTATAACCCATGTCCAGCATGTAGGATACAACGATGGTGGCCGACAGCATGAGCAGCGACAGAGCCAGAACATCGCTCAGTTTGTTCATCAGCTCTTCCCTGCCGATACCCATACGGCGGAAAACCTGCATATAAACCAGAATAACGGCAAAGTTATAGGCAAAGCGGGCGATGTACTGAACATCGGTATAAAGCGCAAAGGAATAGAAGAACAGGATCTCACCGATCACCGACATGACCCAGGCCACGGCTACCGGCACGGCCGAACCAATGGCTTTCAGATCCAGCGAGATCAGTGCATAGAGCGCAAAAAGCACGAGCACCAGCATACGCACCAGCAGGCTGGGGGTGACGGGGATGGAAATCGTATCGAAGTTGTTTCCCGAAAGTGTCTCCAGAACTTTGATGTATACGACGGTGACAACGTCCAGGAAAGGATTGATGATCAAAAAGGCAAGAAAAAACTTGTCCAGTTTTTTGATGATATTGTCTGTCATTTTGATTCTCCTGTATTTGCATAGGGGTTTTGGCTATATCTTGACAGTTTATTATA
>JAFYOK010000013.1 GCA_017560175.1 Clostridia bacterium
CTCTCCCAACACCAATGTCTTCTGCCGTTCTTTCAGCACATAGCGCTCGTGCTGCATGGTACGATCCATATGTTCCAGATGGGTGACCATTGAACGCAGATTTCTTTCCACCTGCGCAACTTCCTGCTGGGAATCTCCGATGCGCATCTGTACCGCCCAGTCGGCCAACAAACCATCAAGGAAAAAATCTGCAAAGCGGAGATAATCTCCCACATTGTCCTGCCCCAGATGGAATCCGATATTGACATCGGTCAATGCACTGTTGAACTGGCTGATGCGGCTGCGCAGCGCCTCACTCTGACGACGTGCATCATTGAGTTTCTTATGCTTGGCTGCCCCGGTCACAGCACCACCGCCGGCCACATCCAATGTACCCAATGTACGGGCATCGCGAAGGACCTTTTGAACATTGCGAGTCTCCTGCAATGCCAGACCACCGGCACCAATGGCCTGGTCGATCTCGCGCAGCTGCTTATCCAGGGTATGGATCGCCCGCTCCAGCTTGATTACCTCAGCTCCATGGGTTTCATCATCTTTAATAAACGTCTTGAGTTTTTCGTAGCTGTCACGGAAACGGCTTTCCAGATCACCAAATCCCTGTCGTGTGGCCTCCAATGTCTTGATCCTGACGCCGCACTCCTCCAGCTTACGCTGGATATCCCGCAACTCAACCTCCACCAATCGGGCTTCCTGCTCCAGCTGTTCCAGCTGGATCTCCAGCCGTCCGCTCAGGTTCAGATAAAAGTTTTTAAGAGATCTTTTACCTAACTCTTCCATCTTTCCCTGCAGGCCATTGAGGTGAGAACGCACCTGGTACTCTTCCCTCCAAACCGCCGATTCGATCTGATGGGTCCGTTCCAGTTCCGATTCAATATTTTTACGCCGCTCGATCTGGGCCAGAAGCTCCCATAATTCTTTTCGCAATTTTTCGACCATATCGTTTCACCTTACCCGGGACTAACTGTTTCTTTACCTATTTACTATATTATACCTTTATTGTACAGACGATGCAAGAGATAAAAAAGTTCCCCCGAAAGCATAACTTTCGGGGGAACGATATCATTTCTGATGAATGACAGATTAATACATCATGTCGCCCATGCCGCCGGCAGCACCTGCAGCTTCGGGTTCCTTCTTCTCAGCAACCAGGGACTCTGTTGTCAGAACCATGGAAGCGATGGAAGCGGCATTCTCCAGAGCGGTACGTGTAACCTTTACGGGGTCAACGATACCGGCCTCGATCATGTCAACATATGTCTCGTTGTAAGCATCAAAGCCATAGCCGTTCTTGCCGCTGATGCGGATACGCTCGATAACGACGCTGCCGTCGACACCTGCGTTGAAGGCGATCTGCTTGACGGGCTCTTCCAGAGCCTTCATGACGATCTTGGCACCTGTCTTCTCGTCGCCTTCCAGTGTCTCGACCATAGCAGCGACAGCAGGAATCGCATTGATGAAGGCTGTACCGCCGCCTGCGACGATACCTTCTTCAACAGCAGCCTTTGTGGAGTTCAGAGCGTCTTCGATACGCAGCTTCTTCTCCTTCATCTCAACTTCGGTAGCAGCACCGACCTTGATGACAGCAACACCGCCGGACAGCTTAGCCAGGCGCTCCTGCAGCTTCTCACGATCGAACTCGGAAGTTGTTCTCTCCAGCTCTGTGCGGATGTTGTAGATGCGGCCCTCGATAGCTTCGCGGCTGCCTGCACCGTTGACGATGATGGTGTGCTCCTTGGTCGACTTGACCTGGCGAGCGCGACCCAGCATCTCCATAGTTGCATCCTTCAGCTCGTAACCGATCTCTTCGGAAACAACAACACCGCCTGTCAGAGCAGCGATATCCTTCAGCATTTCCTTACGTCTGTCGCCAAAGCCGGGAGCCTTGACAGCCAGGCAGGTGAATGTGCCGCGCAGCTTGTTGACGATCAGTGTGCTCAGAGCCTCACCCTCGATATCCTCAGCGATGATGACCAGCTTGCGGCCTGTCTGGACAACTTCCTCCAGCAGGGGCAGGATCTCCTGGATGTTGGAGATCTTCTTATCTGTGATCAGGATGAAAGCGTCATCGATGACAGCTTCCAGCTTCTCTGTATCTGTGATCATGTAGGGAGTGATGTAGCCTCTGTCGAACTGCATACCCTCAACAACCTCGCTGTATGTCTCAGCTGTCTTGGACTCCTCAACAGTGATGACGCCATCAGCGGTGACCTTATCCATAGCATCAGCGATCAGCTGGCCGATGCCCTCGTCGCCGGAAGAAACAGCAGCAACTCTTGCGATGTCTCTTGTGCCATTGACCTTCTGAGCGGAGCCCTTGATCTCGACAATTGCAGCTTCGACAGCCTTGGCGATACCCTTACGGACGACCATGGGGTTAGCACCGGCTGTAACGTTCTTCAGACCCTCGCGGACGAAAGCCTGTGCCAGCAGTGTAGCGGTTGTTGTACCGTCGCCGGCGATATCGTTTGTCTTATCGGCGACCTGCTTGACCAGCTGAGCGCCCATGTTTTCAAAGATGTCATCCAGCTCGATGTCGCGAGCAATGGTAACACCGTCGTTTGTGATCAGGGGTGCGCCGAACTTCTTATCGAGAACGACGTTTCTGCCCTTGGGGCCCATAGTGACCTTAACTGTGTCGGCCAGCTTATTGACGCCTCTTTCCAGGGCGTGGCGAGCTTCCTCGCCAAACAGAATTTCCTTAGCCATTTTATGTTTACCTCCGAAAAATCGAAATTAGGATCGGCTGCCCAAGGCAGCCTGAATGTGCAGGATCGATTACTCGATGACTGCCAGGATGTCGGTCTGCTTTACGATGACCAGCTGTTCGCCTTCGATCTTGACCTCTGTGCCGGCAAACTTGTTGGTGATGACCTTATCGCCGACCTTGACTTCCATGGGAGTCTTCTTGTCGCCGCTGCCCAGGCCGGGACCTACAGCGATAACGATAGCAAACTGGGGCTTCTCCTTAGCGGAGCCGGCCAGAATGATGCCGCTCTTGGTTGTCTCTTCGGCTTCTGCCATCTTGAGAACGACTCTGTCCTGCAAAGGTACGAGTTTCATTGTGTGATTACCTCTTTCTATTTTTAATTATTATCATCCATACTTTAGCACTCATTTGCTCTGAGTGCTAACCGATGTTTCTATAATAAGCCATAGGGGTGTTTTTTTCAAGACTTTTTTGAAAAAAACTTATGAATAAATTATATCTGTTTTGTGATTTTTGAACAAACAAAGCCCCCGCAAGCATCGAGCTGCAGGGGCTGAGTCGGCTTATAGGTCTATTCTATGCAATTCTTTCCGCTTTATGCCGCTACTCCAGAATGTCCGCACCTCGGGGCATGACAAAGCGCAATCTGCCCGGCTCGATGCGAAGATTGAGATGACTGCTCTCTACGATCTCGCCATCAAGATTGATGCACATATTCTCATTGGTGGTGGAATAGATCGACAGTGTTTTGGCCTGATAATGGGTAATGTATTCAGGTATTTCCCGATAACGGCCTGCCTTGTATTTGGCAACAAGCGCTGCCGCCTTCAGTCGACTGACCTTTTTGACCAACAGGACATCCAGAAGCCCATCCTGCAATGCCGAATGATCGACCGGACAGAAGCCACCGCCATAATAACGGCCGTTGCCGACAAAAATCAGAGTAAACTCTCCATCGATCTGCTTACCATCCATATTGATGGCATACTTCTTTCCAAAGCCGCGCAGAACGCCGCCAACTGCCGCCAGACAGTATGGCAGCATACCTGTGCCAAAGAAACTGAACTTATCCTTATCCTTGGCAATCTCTGCATCCAATCCCACCGAAAGGATATTGATGGAACACCCGCAATCCGACCGGATATAGTCAATATCTACAGCTTTACCGTTCAGCAGATCGTCCAGCTGACGAAAGGCTTCCCTGCCGCCTTTAAACATCTTGACAAAATCATTTCTGGTGCCAATGGGATATACCGTAAAAGCACAGCGATGATCTTCCAGCGCGGCAACACCGGCAGCCACTTCGTTGAGCGTACCATCACCGCCGCAGGCATAAAAAACCAATTCTTTATCCGGCTGTGCCGCCGCAACCGACTGTACGATCTTGGTGGCATGTCCGGCATGAGAGGTCAGGTAAATGTCGTATTCGGCATGATTCCGACGACAGGCTGCCTCTATGTTCTGAATGACAGCTGCATGATCCAGGTCATGTCCCGCACGGGGATTGACAATAAAGATATGCCGCATGGCATTTCACCTTCTATCTGAGTTATGGGATGATTTATTTGAAGTACATGTAGAGATTACACTTGATCATACCGTTATAGAGCTTACGCTTCTTATCGGCCTTGGCACCAAAGTGTGTTTCAAACTCCTCATCGGAGGTGATGATATACTTCTTCAGGTCGGTACAGCCCTGCATCTGACGGCCCAGCTGACGGTAGATACGTCTGGCCTGTTCAATGTCCATCATACGCTGACCATAAGGAGGATTGGTGATGATAACAGAACGCTCCTTGGGATAGGTCATCTTGAGCGCATCGGCGCGAGTGACCTCGATGCAGTCGAGAATACCGGCACGACGTGCGTTCTCACGGGTCATAGCAACGCAGGCAGGATCGATATCGGATGCAAAGATGGGCAGCTTCTCGTGGCGCTCATTTTCCTGATACTCTTCGCGCAGGTCGGCAAAACAGGTAGTATCAAAGAAACCCCAATGCTCAGCCTCGAAGTTTCTGTGCGCACCGGGCATGATGCCCAGCGCAGCCATAGCTGCCTCGATGGCAATGGTGCCGCTGCCGCAGAAGGGATCGATGAGGGTCTCTCGACCGCGATAACGAGCGATCTTGACCATCGATGCTGCCAGTGTTTCACGGATGGTGGCCATATTGCTCTCCTGCTTGTAACCGCGCTTGTAAAGAGGTGCGCCGGTCATATCGAGGTAGATTTCGGCAACATCCTTGATAATGGCAAACTGGATCTGATACTTAACGCCGTCTTCTTCCAGCCAGGACAGGCTGTAGCGCTCACGCAGGCGCTCGACAGCAGCCTTCTTGATGATACTCTGGCAACTGGGAACGCTGTGCAGCTTGGAGTCGAGGCAATAACCCTTAACAGGGAACGCATCTCGTCTGCCGATCATGTCTTCCCAGGCGATAGCCTTAACACCCTGGAACAGCTCTTCAAAGGTGGAAGCCTTGAAGCGAGCCAGTTCCAGCAGAACGCGCTCGCCGCAGCGCAGGATGACATTGGCACGCGCACCTTCTGCCATATCACCATCAAAACGGACACGACCATTTTCGGCAATAACGCCTTCAAAACCGTTGAACTTCAGCTCATCGGCAACCAGGCCTTCTGTACCCATCAGACAAGGAACAACAAAATGATATATGGTCATAAATAACCTCTGTTCTTTCTGTTCTACAAAAACTTATAATTTGTCATACATAAGATATTATCCTATAAAATCCCTGATTTTGCAACAATCTATGATAAAAAATATCGATAAAACACCTGTTGAAACATATAAGAAAGCCCCCGGCGCAAATGCGCCGGGGGCTCGGTGTTCTGTATTACGATGGAAGGTTATGGAACGGGGATCATTCCTTGGAAATCAGCATGCCGTAACCGCCGTTCTTTCTCTTGTAAACAACGGCGTGCTTATTGCCCTCTTCGCTGTTGACGAAGAAGTAGAACTCGTGGTTCAGCAGATCCATCTGCATGATAGCATCCTCTGCGGTCATGGGCTTGATATCCAGCTCCTTGACGCGGACAACGCCCAGTTCTTCTTCAGCGACTTCGGGCTCGGGCAGGTCGACAAGAGCCATGGACATGGTCTTGGCGAAGGAATCCTGACGCATCTTCTTGGAAAGTCTGGTCTTGTTCTTGCTGATCTGACGCTCGATGCTTTCGACTACGCCGTCGACAGCCTTGAGCATATCATCAGCCTTCTCTTCCGCGCGGAAGAAGAAGCTTCTGTAGTTGACGGTCAGCTCTACTGTATGTTCGCTGCCATGGAAACTGTATGTAACCTGAGCGTCGGCATCTTCGCCGAAATACTTATCGAGCTTCTCACACTTCTTGACGATATATTCCTTGCGATCGTTATAGATCTTAGCTTTTCTTTCGTTAAACTTTACGTTCATAGTGTTCTCCTTTCCTGTGAAACAGGCAGTTAACTTAAAACTGACGTATTGCTTACCTGACTTGACTTTCTTTTTCAAAAGGCCAAACGGCCTTTAGCTTTTTATCTGACGCGCTGGCCGCTGATGTAAACGGCCTTGGGCTTGCTCAGGAAATCGAAGGGATGGCCGGACCA
The DNA here is from genome assembly GCA_017560175.1 of Clostridia bacterium. Classification (GTDB taxonomy): domain Bacteria; phylum Bacillota; class Clostridia; order Oscillospirales; family Butyricicoccaceae; genus RGIG1902. The sequence continues at coordinate 6,306 of JAFYOK010000013.1, forward strand.
TACGACAATATCGGCATCCTTGCCGACAGCGATGGAACCGACGCGGTCTTCGACTTCAGCAGCCTTGGCTGCATTGATGGTGATCGAACGGATGGCTGCATCCATATCCAGGCCTTCGCGCACGCTGACAGCGGCGCTGACCGCCAGATGCATCAGGGGCACGACACCGTGGTCGGTGGTCAGTGCGACCTCGATGCCTTCCTTATGCAGGACACCGGCAGTCTTGAGGCTTCTGTTGGCCGTTTCCGGCTTGCTGCTGCCCGACAGAACGGGGCCGACAACAGGAATGACACCCGCTTCCTTGAGCTGACGAGCCGCACGGATACCATCGGTCGCATGGATGATGGTATAGCGGATGCCAAACTCCTTGGAAATGCGGATCGCTGTCAGGATGTCGTCGCATCTGTGGCAGTGGATATGAGCGATCAGTTCGCCCTTGAGAACAGGGATCAGAGCTTCACACTTTGCGTCATACGCAGCGTCGCCCTTCTCCTTCTTCTCCATATAATTCTTGGCCTTGGTCAGTGCCTCACGCAGGATGGCAGCTGTTGCCATTCTGGTCTGAGGTGTTTTCTGCTTGAGGCCATAGCAGCTCTTGGGGTTTTCACCGAGGGCCATCTTCATGGCGCAGGGCGCCTTGACGATCATATCCTCGATGTCATCGCCGGCCAGCTTGATGAAAGCCATCTCGCCGCCGATGATGTTGGCGCTGCCGGGACCGACAACAGCCGATGTGACGCCGCACTCTACTGCATCTGCAAAAGCAGAATCATAGGGATAGATGGCATCTACCGCCTTGAGCTGAGGTGTGATGGGATCGACAGCTTCGTTAACGTCGTTGCCTTCCCAGCGGACCGACTGTTCCATGATACCGATATGTGTATGGGCATCGATGAAACCGGGCATAATATAACCGCCAGCAGCATCAAAAACTTCACCCTCGGCAGGTGCCGCCGAAGCGATATCGCCAAAAGCGGTAATGATACCGTCTTTGAAATCAACGTAGCCGTTTTCGAATTCCTGTCCCTCAGCCGTGATCAGACGGCCGCCCATAATTCTCATGCTTACTTCCTCCTTCTTGTTTTCGACACAACTTCCTATTTACAAAATATGGAAACTGTGCTATTCTGTATTCAGAACACAGCGCAAATGTCAAAGGGCCTTAAAATCCCCTGTGCCGTGCTTCGGCATTTGCGGTGTGTTCTGACATCGTCTTCGGGATACACCGTTCATATCTTTATCCCCACAACCCCATACTTGGCCGTCTTTCACCCACGTGAGAGGCGGCACTTTTTTTGGAGTCCGATAGAATAAATATAGGGATAATTATAAACTTATTTTCCTAAAATTACAAGTCATTTTATAAAGAAAAGCGCAGCCCGGTCATCACACAAGCTGCGCTCTTGTCGCTATCTTCTTCTGCGGCCGCCGGAACGCTTATCCTTCTGCATACGCAGATCCGACATCTTGGACTCACTGTGCTGCATGAACATGCGCAGTTTGTCTTCAAACAGGCTGTCGGCGCTCTTCTCAACGGTAGCAGCCACTACCTGAGGTGCTGCAGGCGCAGCATTACTGACCGATGCCTTGGCGGCAGGAGCCGCATTTCTCGGTCTGCCTGCGGGTGCCTGGCTTCTTTCAGGCATAGGCAGCGCCTTCTTGATGGACAGATTGATTCTGCCGTTTTCATCAATGGCGATCAGCTTGACCTTAACAACATCACCCTCTTTGAGGTGATTCTTGATATCTTCAACGTATGTGTTGGCAACTTCCGAAATATGGACCATGCCCGACTTGCCGGGTGCCAGCTGAACGAATGCGCCAAACTTGGTAATGCCGGTGACCTTGCCCTCGTAAATGTTTCCTACTGTAAACTCCATCTGCACTTCCGTGCCCCCTGTAATGCAAAGATTTATTTGCTCGAAATATCTACAAATACGCGTTCGCCCGGTGCGACATATCCCAATTTTTCTCTTGCGATTTCTGCAATATATTCCGTATCATCCGCATTGTCCAGAACATCCTGGATCTGACGGTTGGCCAATTCCTGCTGGTCAATGGCCGCCTGCAGCATTGCCACTCTCTTTTCCTTCTCGTGGATCTGCAGCTGCAGCGATACGAGCGTGAAGGCCGCATATACGGCAAACGCCAGCACAAAGAGCTTAGCTGCCGCATGAACTTTTCTTGTTTTTCTCATCGGCCTTCTCACCTCCCGGTTTCATCACATATCTTTGGATAGTATAATTGTATGCCAACTTCCACAAAAAGTCAATCCCAAAAGCTAATTTCCTCTTGGATATTCAAAGAGATTTTTCAGTTTTTCAAAGATTTTTGCAACCAATTTACCAAGTTCCCGTAAAATTCTCTCCAGACCATGCAATATCAGGCGAACATAAGCCGAAAACCCGACAAAATAAAGCACCAACCCCAGCACCATCCCACCGGGAATATACCAGCGGATCTCTCCCCCTGCCTCCAGCAATGTGAGCAGTAGAAATGCCCCCATGAAAGTCAGGCAATAGAGAATGTCCAGCAGCGGACGAAGCACGCATCTGCCAAAGCTATCGGAAATAAAGGCCAGCAGATCATAGTAGATCCCCAATACCAGACCTGCCGCTGCGCCATAGATAAAAACGCGTGTCTGGTCGAGCAGAATGATCTCCATAAGTCATCCTCCTCAGAAAAGTTTTGACCAGAAACTGTTCTTCTGTCGATTGTCCCCCACATATTCCAGGCTGATGATCTGCCCGGTCAACACCAGTTCTCCTGCCTCCAGGCTGAGCCGCTCCACATGCAGATCTTCTCCCATTGTCATCAGCAAACCCAGCACCGTTTCGGCCACGACCTGACCTTCATCAAAACTGACCACATCGGTCACGCCTGTGACACTCAGGCGCTCCCTCCCTTCCAGAATGATATTACCGGTCTGTCCCGCTGTCTTCTTTTCTTCATAGGCCATAAAACAAAGCTCCCCCTTTCATTGGCTGTAAGATAGCTATGAAAGAGAGAGCTTTTTTATTCGGAAATCTCGCTGTAAAGGAGAGCTGCTTCCGCCTTGGTGACGTGCTCAGGCACAGCCAGAACCTTGACCTTAACGGTACGTGTGCCAATGGTGATCTCGATGATATCACCAATCTTGACCTGATAGGATGCCTTTGCTTCTTTGCCGTTGACAACAACACGCTGGGTATCGCAGGCCTCATTGGCTACGGTACGACGCTTGATCAGACGGGCAACTTTAAGATATTTATCCAGTCTCATACTTACCTCCGGATCGGATATAAAAATCATGGAAGCGGCTGCCCGCTTCCATGATCAGATCGTTTTGCAGCCTTACTTTGCAACTCTGTCCTTCAGTGCCTTGCCGGCCTTGAAGGTGGGATACTTAACTTCTTCCAGCTCGATGGGCTGCTTGGTCTGGGGGTTAAAGGCTGTACGTGCAGCTCTTGTCTTAACCTCAAAAGAGCCGAAGCCGATCAGCTGAACCTTGTTGCCCTCTTCCAGTTCTTCGGAAATAGCTTCGATCATAGCGGTCAGTGCCTTCTCGGCATCCTTCTTGGAAAGTTCTGTCTTCTCAGCGATCGCTGCGATCAGTTCTGTCTTATTCATGATATGTCCTCCAAATAATTTTCTTCAGATTTATATTCAAACAGGATTTACACCTGTTCCATACGCTTTGCCCGGTTCCAGAGCTTGTCCATCTCTTCCAGCGTCATCTCGTCCAGAGGACGATCGGCCATGCCTTCCATGGCAGTAAAACGGCGAACAAACTTCTGGCTGGCACGGGTCAGCGCCTCTTCAGAATCGATATCCAGGAAACGTGCAACATTGACAACGGCAAAGAGCAGGTCGCCCAGCTCTTCCTCACAGTTGCCCTTGCCTTCCACAGCTTCCATCAGCTCACGTTTTTCTTCATCGATCTTATCAAAAGCGCCCGAAACATCCGGCCAGTCGAAACCGGCTTTCTTGGCCTTCTTCTGTACCTTCTGCGCATACATCAGCGCGGGCAGCGACTTGGCCACCTGCTGGATGGTATCGCTGTAAGTCGAAAGGCCTTTCTCCTGCTTCTTGATCTCATCCCAGTTGAGCAGGACCTGCTCGGATGTATCCGCCTTGACATCGGCAAAAATATGAGGATGACGAGAGATCAGTTTTTTACAGACGCCATCAACGGCATCGTGGATATTAAAGGCTCCCTCTTCTTCGGCCATATCGGCATGGTAAACACACTGGAGCATAACAGCGCCCAGTTCTTCACAAAGCAGAGTATTATCCTTCAGATCGATGGCCTCGACCGCCTCGTATACTTCCTCGATGAAGTTCTTGCGAATGCTCTCATGGGTCTGTTCCCTGTCCCAGGGACAGCCATTTTCACCGCGCAGGATATCCATGATCTCCAACAGATCATTAAAGTCATAATTTGACTTGCTTTTAAAACTTATCATAAAACAATCCCCTTTGCAAGTATTATCGGGTCTTCTGCGCTGAATTACGCAGTAAAGTTTGTATTTTCTGTGATTTTATGCCGCTTTTTGCACTTTACAGTATCAAAGACGCAGCAGTTTTGCGATTTTCTGGCCCTTGGGCAGCATAAGTACATCTTCCTTGGGCAGTGCACGGATGAGGATCAGCATAACCAGATAGACGCAAGCCGAAAGGCCGATGGCTGCAACAACACCCAGCTTGGCACCCAGGACAGCATGGATCGGAGTATAGACCACATAGGCAAATACACCCATAACGGCCGCCGATACAAAGGGCTTGAAGAAGCTCTCAATGATGGAAATACCCTTGATGTGCTTCATGATAATGACCAGGTTGATGAGAGAGATGGAGCCATAGCACAGGATGGTGCCGATGGGCGCACCATAGATCTCAATGCCAGGTGTACCGACCAGTGTATAGTTGGTCAGCAGCTTGACCGTACCGCCGATGATGAAGCTGATCATAGGAACCTTTTCTCTGCCCATAGCCTGCAGAATAGCATTGGTGACCGAGACCAGCGCAATGAGCAGGACTGCAGGAGAAATGATGACCAGCAGAGGAGCTGCCATCTCGACCTCTTCGGGGATATTGTAATAGAGCAGCGACAGGATCGGCTTGGACAGAACCGCCAGACCTGCTGCACAGGGAAGCGCCATGATGCCTGTAAAGCGCAGCGCCGCTGTGATGGTGGATGCTGCCTTGGCATTGTCCTTACGGGCATAGGCGGCGGCAACGGCAGGAATGATGCTGACCGCCAGCGCGACGATCAGTGCCTGGGGCAGGTTGAACATCTTAACGGCAATGCCATAGCAACCGTAAATATAATTGGCGACTTCCTCGCTGTGACCGACATCCTGCAGTCGATTGAGAACAACAGCGGTATCGATCAGATTGGTGATCGACAGAACAGAAGAGCTGATGGTGATGGGAATGGTGATCTTGATCAGCTTCTTGGCGATCTCACCGCTGGATGCCGATACGCCAATATCTTCTGCACCCTCGGGCAATGCCGCACCGGAACGCAGCTTTACAATAATGGTATACAGGGCACTGAGAACTGTACCGATGGTAACACCTGCAATGGCACCCGATACAACGATCTCCATGCTGTAGCCACGATCGATCAGCCACCAGGAAAGCAGCAGGCCAAAGAACAGCTTACCTACCGCTTCGATGACCTGCGAAATCGCAGTGGGCACCATGTTGGACAGACCCTGGAAATAACCGCGGATTGCCGAAACAATGGCAACAAAGAAGACCGAAGGCGCAATGGCCAGTACGGGATAGTAAGCGCGGCTGTTGCCGATCCTGTCGACCAACGGCTGCGCAAAAATGACCATGACGGCTGTACCGATGGCACCAATAATCATAAAGATGGTCAGCGCAACCTTGAAAATCCTGCGAACCTCGGTGTATTTGCCCAAAGCATTGGCTTCGGCAACCATACGGGATACGGCAACCGGCAGGCCTGCTGTGGAAATAACAAACACAGCGGTATAGACATAATACGCAACGGTGAAAATACCATAACCGTCACCACCCAGAATGTTGGTGATGGGGATGGCAAAAAACGCACCGATAACCTTGACCAGAGCATTTGCAATGACCAGGACCAGCGCACCCTCAAAGAAAGAGGCAGATTTTGTTTTCTTCAAAAGAACACGACCTTTACTGGTAATTTATTTTTTATATTTGTTTTCTTCTAATGTTAATGTATAGCCGAAATCGGCTCTTCTATGCTTCAGACGTCCTCTCCCAGCAGATAGCTCCGTCACGCAGGATCATACAAAGGGCAGACAATCCCGCTTCGGCAATCGTTTCCGATGTATAAAGCCCATCCAGCAGAAGTGCATCGGCCGGTGCATCGGCGCAAACAATGCCTTTGCCCTGTGCCCAATCCAGAGGAATCAGCGTCTTCCCTGCTCCATCAACAAAGCGGCGCGCCATAATACGGGGCTGCACTTCACTGACAAAGCCAAAAATGCCATCCCGAATGCCGACAAAACCTTCTTCCACCACGGAATTCGCTTGATCCATGGTCAGAACACGGACATGATTGATCAAAACATCCATCATTTTCTCCTTTCCGGATAGTTCTCAAAACAGCGGAAAGGGGAAGGACGCGCGTCCCTCCCCATTGTGTTATGCTTTAAAATCGATCAAGACAGCTTATGACCGCACTTGCTGCAGAATGCATCTTCCTTGCTGCACTCCTTGCCGCAGCCGGGGCAATCCAGCGAAGTCTTGGTATTGGCAATGGTCTCACGGATCTCAGCGATCTTGGCCAGACGCTCAGAGATCTGGGCATACTTATCGGCCAGCTCGGCCTCATAACCGCAATCTCCAACATAAGTCAGATAGCTGATCTTACCAATCTCCTTGTAAACTGCATCGATCTCAGTGTTCATATCAAAAATCTGCAGGTTGAGTTTGGTCATGGTCGCCATATCGCCGGCCTTCTTGGTGGCAGCATCAGCCATCTTTCCGGCCTTTTCAGCAGCAGCGGCAGCAGTCGCCTTGGCTCTTTCGAGAATTGCTTTTACATTCGCTTCCATACTCTATAACTCCTTTCGAAGATGCGTGCGGCTATACCGCCCGCGGGAATGACCAATGATTTGGTGTCATTATACCACTTATCAGACTAAAGTTCAATGATTTTCCAATGCCTTTAACAGTTTGCTCAAACTCTGGTCGATCTTCTCGGGTCCCTGGATATATTCGATGGGATATTTGGGGTTGGTGATTCGTTCAATGTGGCCATCGGGATAGACCAGCTTTGTAACACCGCCGCTGCCCAATGCCGCAACGTCGCCGATCTCTTCCATCATAACAACATTATAACGGCATTCCGTACCCGGCTTGGCAAAACCGACATTCTCTAGACCGCCGGCAATATACTTCTGGCGATAGAGATAATAAGGTACATAACCATGACTGCCAATGATCTCATGACAACGGTCGACAGTTTCGGCGGCCAGTGTACCTGTTTTACCAAAACGCAGGGGTGCACCTCGCTTGCGTGCCATGCAATGCAGCGTAACATTATCGGGATCAAGCGCCACCACCTGCTCCACACTGGAGATCAGGCTGTGGTCGTCATCTCCGGGCAGACCGGCGATCAGATCCATATTGATCTGGAAGTCTCCGACCTCGCGAGCCATTCGGTAACAATCAATGATATCCTGCGCCGAATGAAGGCGGCCAACACCACGAAGGACTTCTTCATTCATGGTCTGAGGATTGATGCTGATTCGGCCAACGCCGCCCTGTTGTGCGATGCGCAGCTTTTCAGCGGTAATGGTCTCAGGACGTCCTGCTTCCAACGTAAACTCCTCCAGATGGGAGAGGTCAAAATGGCCATGGATACCGTCCAGCAGACGAGCCAGCTGGTCTTCGCTGAGAATAGAAGGTGTTCCGCCGCCGATATAAATACTTCTGATCTCACGGCCGGTCTGTCCCAATACACGGCCCATGCCCTCGACTTCACGAAGCAGCGCCTGTACATAGGGCTCTACCATGTGTCCCCAGCTGCGGACATCATTGCTGACAAAAGAGCAATAGCTGCATTTGGCCGGGCAGAAAGGAATACCGATATAAAGGTCGATATCCTTCGTGCCGATCTTATTCTTATAATCCTGCGATACCGCACCGGCACGCACAGCCAGGCGGGTACGCTTATCGGAAACATAGTAATCCGCACGCAGGCTCTCGGAAGCCTCGGCAGGTGTCATTCCTCTGGCCAGCAGATTACGCACCAGCTTGGCAGGTTTAACACCGGTCAGCATGCCCCATACAGGAGGCTCTTCCAGCATAGGCAGCAACAGATGATACATGGCGCGGCGAACATACTCATTCATGGCCGGGTCTTCTGCTGTCATACCTGCAGGGCAATCGACAGTATGGACATTACCGCGATAATCCCTGGCTTCAGCCACCAGATGGCCCTCCCCTGCCCGCAGCTCGGAGATGACATATTCGCCCTCAAAGCCTTCAGCCGGGTCGCCCTGGGCATGCTCTTCGTCGGGATACAGGCAAATCAAAAGCTGGAGGATGGGGTTGATCCTCTCGTGTCCGATCAGATAAAAACGCATACTTTATTTCTTTCCGTATCTGGCAACGCCTGTACGCATATAGGTATTATTCATGCGCTCCTGTGCCAGTGTTGTGGGACGGCCATGACCGCTGAAAACGCGGTAGTCACCCTCCAGATCATGGAGGCGTGCCAGGCTGTGCATCATATCGTCCTCGCTGCCGCTGTTCATATCCCAACGACCGCAGGCATCCTTAAAGAGGGTGTCGCCGGTCAGCAGCATATCTCCGCAGAGGAAGGTGCTGGAACCGCCGGTATGGCCGGGCGTATGGAGAACTGTGAAGGTCAGTTCACCAACTTCAAAGGTATCACCTTCGGTCAGCAGACGGTCAATGACCGGCATCTCATATTCGTAGTCGCGAACGTCACCCTTGGAGATGACTTCACGCAGATAGTTCTTGCGATTGACATCGGGGTTCTCGGGGCTGAGCAGGTGTGCATCTCTCTCATGGATCATCAGCTGTGCGCCTGTATAAGCCTTAATGGCAGGTGCCGCCATGACATGGTCGAAATGGGCATGGGTCAGGACAATGTACTTGACTTTCATCCCATTTTCGTCAATGAACTCCTTGAGCTTGGTAATGGAAGCGCCGGGATCGAAGAGGACACACTCCCCTGTCTTCTCGTCGCCCACCATGTAGCAGTTGGTATGGAACATACCGGTCTCGATTACACGCATGATCATAGCAAATCACCTTTTCTTCATCATCATATCGGTATCCATGATCAGGGTGACAGGACCGTCATTGACATGGTCGATCTTCATATCGGCGCCAAATTCGCCGCAATGGTAAGTCACGCCCAGCTCTCCCAGGCGCTTTTTAAAGCATTCATACAGAGGAATGGCGATATCCGGCTTAGCCGCGCCGAAGAAGTCGGGACGGCGGCCATGGGAGCAATCGGCATAGAGGGTGAAGTTGGAAACCACCAGCATCTCGCCGCCGATATCGGCCATACTCTTATTCATCTTGCCGTTCTCGTCTTCAAAGATGCGCTGAACGGAACATTTTTCTGCCAGATAAAGAGCTTCCTTTTCGGTATCATTGGGGCCGATACCCAGAAGGACCAGCAGGCCCTGTCCCATGGAAGCACCGGGCTGACCATTGATCTCAATGGAGGCGCGGCTGACTCTGGTTACAACTGCACGCATAATCTATTCTATCCTTTTTAACAGTTCTATGATACCGGCCCCGAAGGGCCGGTGTGATTTCTTTTAACGGATCTCGCTGCCGCGGATAACATCCGAGACGCCTTTGAGCTTACGCAGACGGGAGATCAGCAGCTCCAGCTGGTCAACACTGTTGACACCGGCCTGCAGTGTATAAATACTGTGGCCATCATCCAGGTCCTTGCCGTTGAACTCACCGATGTTGAGTTTCATATTGGTCAGCACGGTAACGATATCGGCAATGGCACCGACACGGGTGCGGATGTCAACGGTCAGCGGTGCATAGAAGGTCTGATTCTTGCCGTGATCCCAATAGGTCTTGATCCAACGGCCTGCATTTTCGGGATTCTTCTGGCCGTTGATGGCGTTGGGGCAGTCCTGTCGATGAACCGAAACACCAAAACCACGGCTGACAAAACCGATGATGGCATCGCCGGGAATGGGGCTGCAGCACTTTGCAAACTTGACGGGGCAGTTGTCGATGCCCTCAATAATAACACCGTTATTGGAAGAAGGCTTCTTGGGCGGCTTCTGATTCTGTGCCACAGTCTCCAGTGTGACCGGTGTTCTGGCCTTAGCCAGCTTGGCGGCC
>JAFYOK010000122.1 GCA_017560175.1 Clostridia bacterium
CTTGGCAACGAACTTTTCGATGCGTTCGACGGCCTTCTTGAGGTTCTCCATGGAATATGCATAGGAGATACGGACGTGGTTCATGCCGCATTCGCCAAATGCGCTGCCGGGGACAACGGCCAGATGCTGGTCTTCCAGCAGGGCTTCTACGAACTCGTCGCCGTTCTTGGCAAAACGGGTGACATCGGGGAAGATGTAGAAAGCACCTTCGGGTTCGAAGCAGTCGAAGCCCATGTCGAGCAGTGCCTTATAGAGGTACTGGCGGCGCTTGTCGTATTCTTCGCACATATGGGCGCAGTCACCCAGACCGTTCTGCAGAGCTTCAACACCGGCATACTGGGCAGGGGTGGAAGCGCACATCAGAGCGTACTGGTGGATCTGCAGAACGGGCTTCATCAGATCCTTGGGTGCGCAGCAGTAACCGAGACGCCAGCCGGTCATGGCAAAAGCCTTGGAGAAACCGGAAACGACAACGGTGCGTTCCCACATGCCGGGCAGGGAAGCGATGGAGCAATGCTTGCGGCCGTAGGTCAGCTCAGCATAGATCTCGTCGGAAATGACGATCATGTTGGTCTCGCGGATGACAGCGGTCAGAGCTTCCAGCTCTTCCTTTGTCAGGATAGCACCGGTGGGGTTGTTGGGGTAGGAGAGGATGAGGGCCTTGGTCTTGGGGGTGATGGCAGCCTTGAGGGCCTCGGGGGTCAGCTTGAAGCTGTTCTCCTTGGTGGTGACGATGGGAACGGGCTTGGCGCCGCACAGAGAAGCCAGGGGCGCATAGCAGACAAAGGAGGGTTCGGGAACGAGGATCTCGTCGCCGGGCTCCAGGAAAGCACGCAGGCAGAGGTCGATGGCTTCGGAACCGCCAACCGTGACCAGAACTTCGTTATCGGGGTTATAGGAAATATGGAAGCGGCCTTCCATATAGATGGAGATCTCTTTTCTCAGGGCAGGCAGACCGGCATTGGCTGTATACTGGGTCTTGCCTTCGTGGAGGGATGCGATACCGGCCTCCATGACATGCTTGGGGGTGATGAAGTCGGGCTCGCCGACACCCAGAGAGATGGCATCAGGCAGCGTATCCATGATACCGAAATACTTACGGATGCCCGAGGGCTTCATTTCAGCAACGACCTTGGGGATGACGAGCTTGGGATCGAACATAAAAAATGCCTCCTCTTTGTATTGTGAAATAGTTAGTTTTCCAAAAGAACTGTGTCAATTTAATCTATTAAACATTATAGCATAAAGAAACTTTAAATACAACAGTGTTATTCGAAAAAACTATAAAAACTTTTCGACCTATCAGGAAAGCAAAGAAAAGGCCCCACCTGTCGGTGGAGCCTTTAAAATTAGAACATGATCTTGCTTTCGATGTAGCTGCGCAGCTCGCTGATGGGCAGACGGACCTGCTCCATGGTGTCACGGTCACGGACGGTGACGCAGTTATCGGCCTCGACCTTGTCATCGCCGACGGTCTCGAAGTCGACAGTAATGCAGAAGGGAGTACCGACCTCATCCTGGCGGCGGTAACGCTTGCCGATGGAACCGGCATCGTCATAGTCGACCATGAAGTACTTGCTCAGCTCAGCCTGGATCTCACGGCCCTTGTCGCCCAGCTTCTTGGACAGAGGCAGGATAGCGCACTTGAAGGGAGCCAGAGCGGGATGCAGACGCAGAACGGTACGGACATCGTTCTTGGCCTCGTCGACGACCTCCTCGTCGTAAGCGTCGCACAGGAAGGCCAGAGCAACACGGTCGGCACCCAGAGA
>JAFYOK010000123.1 GCA_017560175.1 Clostridia bacterium
CAGCCTGTGTAATGGGGCGGCCGACAACGATGAACTCTGTGCCGGTCTCACGAGCCTTGGCAGGTGTCATAACACGGGACTGGTCGCCCATGTTGCCATCGGGGTAACGGATGCCGGGTGTGACTGTGATGAAGTCCTTGCCGCAGGCATTCTTAACGATGGCAGCCTCCAGGGGAGAGCAGACAACGCCGTTCAGGCCGGCTTCCTTGGTGTTGCGTGCATAGTGAGCAACGGTGTCTTCCATAGCAGCGTTGATCAGCAGTTCCTTCTGCATACGCTCCTGGTTGGTGGATGTCAGCTGTGTAACAGCGATCAGGATAGCGGGATCGCCGATGGCGCCCTCTGCCAGACCTTCCTTAGCTGCACGCATCATGTCGATGGTACCTGCAGCATGGACGTTGGTCATGTCGACGCCCAGACGAGCCAGGTTCTTCATGGCCTTCTTAACGGTTGTGGGGATATCGTGGAGCTTCAGATCGAGGAAAATCTTGTGGCCGCGATCCTTGATGGCGCGGACGATGTCGGGACCTTCGCCATAGAAGAGCTCCATGCCGATCTTAACGAAGGGCTTCTCTTCCTTAAACTGGTCGAGGAATGCAATGGTGTCTGCCTTATCCTTAAAGTCGCAGGCAATGATAACGTCTCTGTTCATTAGAATTTCAGACTCCTTCCGATGATATCTTTCAGGCTGCCGATGCCGTATTCGTCCATCTTCTTGGGCAGCTCATTGATAATGTTGGGGCAAGCGAAGGGATCGACCAGGTTCTGTGCGCCGACCTGAATGGCCGATGCACCTGCCGACATGAACTCGATGACATCATCAGCTGTGGCAATACCGCCAACGCCGATGATGGGCAGATCGACGGCCTGTGCGACCTGGTAAACCATGCGCAGTGCGACCGGCTTGATGGCCGGGCCGGAGAAGCCCGACATCTTTGTGCTGACGATGGGCTTGCCGGTTCTGGGATCGATGACCATACCCAGCAGGGTGTTGATCAGGGTGATGCCGTCGGCGCCGCCGGCTGCGCAGGCCTTCGCGATGGCTGCGATGTCGGTGACGTTGGGAGACAGCTTCATGTAAACGGGCTTATGGGTAACTGCCTTAACAGCCTTGGTGACTTCCTCTGCAGCAGCAGGATCTGTACCGAAAGCCATACCGCCATGGCGGACATTGGGGCAGCTGATGTTGATTTCGAGAATGTCGATCTCGGGTGCCTTGTCGAACTTCTCGGCAACCATGACATACTCCTCGATGGAGAAGCCGGAAATGTTGGCCAGCAGGACGCCGTCGTAGATCTTACGGACGGCAGGCAGCTCACGGGCGACAACGGCGTCGACACCGGGATTCTGCAGGCCTACGGCATTGAGCATGCCTTCGCGGCATTCTGCAATACGGGGGGTGGGATTGCCGAAGCGCTCCTCACCTGTGGTGCCCTTGAGGCTGATGCCGCCCAGGACGTTGAGGTCATAGAAACGGGACATCTCCTGGCCGAAGCCGAAGGTACCGCTGGCAGGAATGACAGGGTTCTTGAGGGTAATACCGCTCAGTGTGGTCTCCAGTCTGTTCATTATTCGAAGGACACCTCCTCTGTGGGGAATACGGGGCCATCCTGGCAGATACGCTTGGTACCGACCAGAGTATGGCATGTGCAGCCCATGCAGGCGCCGAAGCCGCAGCCCATACGCTCTTCAAAGGACAGCTGACCGGGGATGCCGGTGCGGTGCAGGCTCTTCAGCATGGGGTGAGGACCGCAGGCGAAGAAATAGTCGCAGTCGGTCTGCTTGAGGGCATCGGTGACGAAACCGTGGATACCCATGGTACCGTCATCGGTGGTGACCATGACCTTAGCGCCCAGAGCCTCGAACTTTTCGATGTAGAAGACAACATCCTTTGTGGCAAAGCCCAGGATGGCGGTGACTTCAACGCCTTCAGCGATCAGACGGCGGGCTGTATCGTACATGGGAGGAACACCGACGCCGCCGCCGATGACAGCAGCCTTCTTGCCCTTGGCCTTGGAGGTATCAAAACCGTTGCCCAGGCCGCAGAGGATGTCCAGCTGCTGACCGGCCTGCATGGTGGTCATCTGCTTTGTGCCCTTGCCGACCGCCTTATAGATGATGGTCAGCTGGCCTTCCTCATAGTGGCAGACACTGATGGGACGGCGGAGGTAAAGGCCCTCCAGGGCGATATTGATAAACTGGCCGGGGTTGCTCAGGGAAGAAGTATCTCCCCTGAGCACCATCTCATAGGTATCCGGCGCGATCTTTGTATTGGAAAGGATCTCGTAGTAACCTTTGTTCATGTCGTTCTCCTGAAAATCGGATGGTGATGCGGACTATAGATTACATATCGATGGTCGAGACACCAACGGTGATCTCTTCCAGAACGTCCAGCAGAACGGTGACTGTGTCGAGAGATGTGAACATTGTAACATTGTTCTCGACAGCGCCGCGGCGGATCTGGATACCGTCGTGGGGATCGCCGTTGTGAGACTGGGTGTTGATGACGTAGGTGATGTGACCCTGCTTCAGAGCGTCGAGGATCTCGGTGTTGCCCTCGCTGATCTTCTTTCTGATCTTGGTACGGATGCCGTTCTCCTTCAGGAAGTTGGCTGTACCCTCTGTAGCCTCGATGTTGAAGCCCAGGTTGTAGAAGCGGCGGATCAGGGACAGAGCTGCTTCCTTATCCTCATCGGCGATGGTAGCAAAGACGGTACCGTAGTTCTCAACACGGTTGCCCGAAGCCTTCAGTGCCTTATACAGCGCACGTGTCAGGGTGTTGTCGTAACCGATGGCCTCACCGGTGGACTTCATTTCGGGGGACAGGTATGCGTCGATACCATGGATCTTGGAGAAGGAGAATACGGGAGCCTTGACATACCAGCGCTTCTTCTCGGGTGCAACACCTGTGCCCAGGCCCTGATCCTTCAGGCTCTGACCCAGAGCGACCTTGGTGGCGATATTTGCCATCTTAACGCCTGTGACCTTGGAGATGAAGGGAACGGTTCTGGAAGAACGGGGGTTGACCTCGATGACGTAGACGTTTTCTTCCTTGTCAACGATGAACTGGATGTTGAAGGGGCCCTGGATGCCGATGCCGACGCCCAGACGGATGGAGTAGTCGATGATGGTATCCTTGACCTTCTGGCTGACCGAGAAGGTGGGATAGACCGAGATCGAGTCACCGGAGTGGACACCGGTACGCTCAACGTGCTCCATGATGCCGGGGATATAAACATCTGTGCCGTCGCAGACACCGTCGATCTCCAGCTCCTTACCGGAGATATACTTGTCGACCAGAACGGGGGTCTCTTCGCTGGCAACGATCGCTTCCTTGAAGTAGACTCTCAGCTCAGCCTCACGGTTGACGATCTGCATCGCACGGCCGCCCAGAACGTAGGAAGGACGGACCAGAACGGGGTAGCCGATCTTCTCGGCGACCTTAACGCCGTCTTCAACGTTGGTGACGGCCTGGCCGACAGGCTGGGGAATACCCAGTTCGCTCATCAGCTTCTCAAAGCTGTCACGGTTCTCGGCGCGCTCAATGGCTGCGACCGATGTACCGATGATGGGAACATTGAGGCTCTCCAGGCGTGCTGCCAGGTTGATGGCGGTCTGACCGCCCAGTGTAACGATAACGCCGTGGGGCTTCTCCATGTCGATGATGTTCATAACATCTTCGATGGTCAGAGGCTCGAAGTACAGCTTATCGGAGATTGTATAGTCGGTAGAAACGGTTTCGGGGTTGTTGTTGATGATGATGGCTTCGTAGCCGGCTTCCTTGATGGCCCAGATTGCATGGACGGTGGAGAAGTCGAACTCAACGCCCTGACCGATACGGATGGGGCCTGCGCCCAGAACGACGACCTTCTTGCGATCGGTGACGACCGACTCGTTCTCCTCTTCGTATGTGGAGTAGAAGTAGGGAACGTAAGCGTCGAACTCAGCACCGCAGGTGTCGATCATCTTATAAACAGGCATGATGCCGTTTGCCTTACGCAGCTCGAAGACTTCCTTCTCGCTCATGCCCCAGACGCCGCCGATATACTTATCGGAAATGCCCATCTTCTTGGCATCGCGCAGGACGCATGTGCAGCCCTTGTTCTCAGCGATGACCTTTTCGAAAGCAACGATGTTGCGCATCTTATCAACGAAGAAGAAGTCGATCTTTGTAGCTTCGCAGATGATGATGGGATCGATGCCGCGGCGCAGCAGTTCGGCGATGGCGTAGATACGCTCGTCTGTTGCGTTCTTGATGTTGAACATCAGGTCAGCTTCCGACATATCGTCGAACTTGGCCATGTGCAGGTGGTTGACGCCCTGCTCCAGACCACGGATGGCCTTCAGAAGGCTCTCTTCCATGGTACGGCCAACAGCCATGACCTCACCTGTAGCCTTCATCTGGGTCGACAGGGTCTTGGTGGCGCTGGAGAACTTATCGAAGGGGAAGCGAGCGACCTTGCATACGACATAGTCGATGGAGGGCTCGAAGGATGCGGGTGTTGTAGCCAGAGCGATCTCGTCCAGATGGAAGCCCAGAGCGACCAGCGCAGAAACGCGGGCGATGGGATAACCGCTGGCCTTGGAAGCCAGAGCGGAAGAACGGGATACGCGGGGGTTAACTTCGATGACATAGTAGCTGAAGGAGTAGGGGTCCAGCGCGAACTGAACGTTACAGCCGCCCTCGATCTTCAGAGCTGTGATCAGACGCAGAGCAGCGTCATGCAGCATGCCGTATTCCTTCTTTGTCAGGGTCTGTGCAGGTGCAACGACCATGGAGTCGCCGGTGTGGACGCCGACGGGGTCGATGTTTTCCATGGAGCAAATGGCGATGGCTGTGCCGTTCTTGTCACGCATGACTTCGAACTCGATCTCCTTATAGCCCTTGACCGACTTCTCGACCAGGACCTGAGAAACGGGAGAGAGACGCAGCGCGTTCTCTGCCAGCTCCAGCAGTTCTTCATCGTCATCAGCAAAGCCGCCGCCTGTGCCGCCCAGTGTGAAAGCGGGACGGAGGACGATGGGGTAGCCGATCTCATGTGCAGCTTCCTTGATCTCTTCGACAGAGTGTGCAATGACCGACTTGATGACGGGCTCGCCGATCTCTTCGCACAGGTCACGGAACAGCTCACGGTCTTCAGCCTGCTCGATGGAGTCGAAGCTTGTACCCAGCAGCTCGCAGGAACATTCCTTCAGAATGCCCTTCTTCGCCAGCTGCATGGCCATGTTCAGACCGGTCTGGCCGCCCAGGGTGGGCAGCAGAGCGTCGGGGCGCTCCATACGGATGATCTTAGCGATATATTCCAGAGTCAGAGGCTCCATGTAGACCTTATCGGCGATATTGGTATCGGTCATGATGGTTGCGGGGTTGGAGTTGACCAGGATAACTTCATAGCCCTGCTCCTTGAGCGCCAGGCAGGCCTGTGTGCCCGAATAGTCGAACTCAGCAGCCTGACCGATGACGATGGGGCCCGAACCAATGACCAGAATCTTCTTCAAATCTTCTCTCTTAGGCATTTGTGGCACCTCTCTTTGTCTTAAACTCTTTCATGTTCTCAACGAACTGCTCGTACAGGTAGCTGACACCTCTGGAGCCGGAAACGCTGCCGGGCTGGAACTGGACCGAGAAGACCATCTGGTCTGCATTCTCGATACCTTCGATGGTGTTGTCGAGCAGGTTGATGTGTGTGACCTTGAGGCCTGTGCCCTCGAGGCTCTTTTCGCAGACAGCGTGATCGTGATTCTGGGAAGCGATCTCGATCTTGCCGTTGGCCAGGCAGCGGACGGGATGGTTGCCGCCGCGGTGGCCGACCTTCAGCTTATAGACCTTGGCGCCGTTGGCCAGAGCGATCAGCTGGTGGCCCAGATCGATACCGAAGATGGGCAGCTTGCCCTGCAGCTGGCGGATCAGCTCGATGACGCAGGGGACATCGGCAGGATCGCCGGGGCCGTTGGAAACCAGGATACCATCGGGACGCATGCCCATGATGGTCTCGCAGGATGTTGTATAGGGAACGATGGTGACGTTGCAGCCGATCTCGTTCAGGCTGCGGATGATGTTGTGCTTGATGCCGCAGTCGATGGCGACAACATTGAACTTATAGTTGGGGGTACGGCTGTACCAGACCTTCTTGCTGGAAACGCGCTCGACATGGTCATGATCGATGGAAGTTGCAGAAATGCGCTCCTGAGCCTCTTCGTTGGAAACGTTGATGTCGGTGATGATGGCGCGCATGTTGCCCTCGTTGCGGATCATACGAGTGATGGCACGGGTATCAACGCCCGAGATGCCGGGGATGCCGTTCTCCTCAAGCTCCTGGGACAGGGTCTTGGTATAACGGAAGTTGGACGGTGTATCATTGTAATCACGAACGATGAAGCCACCGATCTTGGGTGTCTTGGTCTCGTAGTCCTCATCGGCCAGACCATAGTTACCGATCAGGGGGTATGTCATGCAGACGATCTGACCGCAGTATGTGGGGTCAGACATGATCTCCTGATAACCGACCACCGATGTGTCGAAAACGACTTCCTGAACGGTCTCGACATTGGCGCCGAAGCCGAAGCCCAGGAACTCTCTGCCGTTTTCAAAGACGAGCTTCTTATTGTATTCCACGCTTACTTCCTCCTATATACGATATTACCGCCGCAGAGTGTCAGCTCTGTGCGGCCAAAGAACTTCATGCCTTCAAAGGGTGTGCTCTTGCCCTTGGAAAGGAACTCTGCAGGATCAACTGCAAACTCAGCTTCCAGGTCAAAGACGGCGATATCAGCCGCTTCACCTTCTGCCAGCAGGGCCTTGCGGCCGATGATGGCAGCGGGCTTGACGCTCATCAGCTCGACCAGCTTTTCCAGGCTGACGATACCGGAGCGAACCAGCTCGGTGTAGCTGACAGCAAAGGCTGTCTCGCTGCCAACGATGCCGAAGGCGCTCTTCTCCAGGCCTCTGCCCTTTTCTTCTGCCGAATGGGGGGCATGGTCGGTGGCGATGACATCGATGGTGCCGTCCTGCAGACCTGCGAAGATGGCTTCGCGGTCTTCCCTGCCGCGCAGGGGGGGATTCATTTTATACTTGCCGTCATCCGACTTGATATCCATATCGCAGAGAGCGATGTGGTGGGGAGTGACTTCGCAGGTGACGTTGACGCCGCGGGCCTTGCCCTGGCGAACGGCCTCGATGCTCTCCTTGGCCGAGATGTGGCAGATATGATACTGAACGCCGGTCTTTTCGGCCAGCGCGATATCACGAACGATGGGAACAAACTCCGATGCCGAAGAGATGCCGCGCAGGTTCATCAGCGCTGCAAACTCACCCTTATGGATCGAGCCGCCTTCCAGCAGAGCCTCGTCCTCGCAGTGGGCCGAAATGAAGGAACCGTTCTTCTTGACCAGCTCCATGGCCTCCAGCATCAGGTTTTCATTCTGAACGCCCTTACCGTCATCGGAGTAACCGGCGCACAGACCGGCCATGCCGTCGATGTCGGACAGGACCTGACCCTTCTGGCCGACGGTGATCGAACCAAAAGGCAGGACGTGGATGCAGGCGTCCTTCTCAATGGCAGCCAGCTGAACCTTCAGCGCCTCGACATTGTCGGGAACGGGGTTCAGATTGGGCATCGAGAGAATTGTGGTGTAGCCGCCGGCAGCTGCTGCAGCTGTACCGGTGGCGACGGTCTCTTTATATTCAAAACCGGGCTCACGCAGATGTACGTGAAGGTCGACCAGACCGGGAACGACCGTCTTGCCGGTGCAGTCGATGACCTCAGCCTCTGCACAGCAGAGATCCTTGCCCAGTGCGGCGATAACGCCATCCTTGACGAGAAGATCGGTGGTTTCAAAACCGCCGTTTACATAAACGCTGCCGTTTTTCAGAAGGTAGGTCATGTTACTTCACCGCTCTTTCCAGAACGGCCATACGGACAAAGACACCGTTGCTCATCTGCTTGAAGATGCGGGCTCTGTCGCATTCCATCAG
>JAFYOK010000124.1 GCA_017560175.1 Clostridia bacterium
AGGGGATCATATTTATATTTTCTGCAGCAATCGGTGATGGGCATGGGTCCCTTCTTATGGCAGAGGACGGTTTCCTCATCGATGGGGGTGGCATGGACACAGAGGCCGCAGACCGGCTGGATGTCTTTACTGAACAGCATGAAAATATCGGTCCTTCTTTTGATTTGAGATAGAGGTATTATACTGTTTTTCTTCTCGTTTGACAACTGTCTTTTGTTTTCTCCCGCTCGCCCGTACGAAGCACCAGAGCGGTGGCGATCAGACAGACGGCCAGATACAGACCGCAGACCAGGATATAGTAAGCCGGGTTGAGTAGGGTCATATCAGAAAGGCGGCCCATGGGGGCAAAAGCCGAATGAAGGGTCGGCGCAGGGAGAAAATAAAAAGATATCCCGTAAGTCAGAACGGCAGACAGGATTCCATGAAAAGCCTTGCCGAAAAAATAGGAGGTCATGGGGATATCTCGATCTTCCCGGAGGGAGAGCACCTGGGCATGGATCGAAAGGCCGCCCCATCCGGCGATCCCTGCGGCCAGAGCCATGGCCTGGGGAAAGGTCAGCAGGGGAGAGGAGGTCAGCGCTGCCGTTCCGCCGGTCATTTCCATCAGGCCGCGCAGCAGAGGCGCAGCCATACCTTCGGGGAGAAAAAAGAGCACGGTTTCCGCGGCAGCCAGCAGGCCGACATCTTCCAATAATGCCATCAGCGCGGCAAAGAAGATGACAAAACCGCAGACATTAAGAATGGCGCTGAAAGAGGTGCTGACAGCCTGTGTAAACTGTCGGGCAAAAGAAACGGTCGATGAAACGGTATGCTCCCGTTGACCTCGTTTGGAAAGGGACAGAAAGCGTCCCTGCACCATGCCGATGATCAGAGCGGCGATGATATGGCAGAGCCACAACAGGATGCCTATTTCGCGACTGCCAAAAATAGCAGCACCAACAGCTCCGCACAGGAAAGCCGGGCCGCAGCAGGAACAGAAGGTCAGCAGTCGGGCGGCTTCTTCTTCGGTGCATAATCGGCGGTCATAGAGGTCAAAGACGGTACGCGCCCCCACGGGATAGCCGCCGATCCATCCCAGAATGACCGCCGGGGCACAGCTGCCGGGAAGGTGGAAAAGTACCTCCATGGGGCGGGCAAACAGACGGGAAATGCGGTTGCCCACACCCGAGGACAGGCAGAGAGAGGACAGCACCATAAAGGGGAAGAGGGAGGGAATAACCACACGGGCGCATAAGCCGATGGCCTGGGCGGCCGCTGCCGATACCGCACGGGTGCATAGGATGAGCCCTGCGCCGAATAGAATGATAAGGCAGGCAGTGCAGAAACCGATCAGTTGGGAAAGGGTATTTCGTTTTTCCATAAAGGTACGCTCCTTGCAGTTTGAACTTATACGACCTATATATATTCGCCATTCGGGAGGGCATGACCATGAAGGAAGAGGGTTTTCGGGAAAAGCTGGTGCAGGCAGCCCAGCAATGGGATCTGTGGGGATACAGCAGCTTCGGATTGCCGCGGCTGGAGTTGGAGGGAGATCGCTATCTGCTGGTGGAGCTGCTGGACGGCATATTGGAATATGGGCCCGATCGTATCCGTCTGGCAGCAGGACCGTTGGTGGTGCAGATCGATGGCCGTGAACTGGAGATCGCTTCCATGGATCGGGGCAGCCTGGCCATTCGGGGACGCATAAGTGCCGTTGTCATGGAGGAAAAGTCATGATCGGGCAGATGCTGCATTTCTGCCGGGGGTATGTGGCACTGGAAGTACAGGGAGCATCATTGGAGAGGTTTGTCGATCTCTGCCGTAAAAATGGCATCCTGCTATGGCAGGTCAGGCGGAAAGATCTGGATTGTATGACCCTTTGCATGGATGCGCAGGACTGGGCATGGGTGGAGGGACGCTGTCCT
>JAFYOK010000125.1 GCA_017560175.1 Clostridia bacterium
GCCTTTTCCAGCAGACCCAGGAAAAGATGCTCGACCGATACATATTCATCGGTCATGCGCTGTGCCTGGGCTTCGGCTTCGGTCAGCGCCTGTTCGGCATCCTGGGCAATATAAATCTTATCCATCTCACGTCCGCCGCCCGATACTTTGGGCAGCTTGCCGACGGCGGTTTCGGCCTCGGCACGGACGGCCTTGTCATCGACACCCATCTTGCGGAGCAGCTGGGCGATCAGGCTGTTGTCGTAGCCCAGCATGGCGGCCAGCAGATGGGGCTGCTCGATCTGCGGATTGCCGTTCTGTGTGGCGGTGGTCTGGGCCAGACGGATGACTTCGATGGTTTTTTCGGTCAGTTTGTTGGTATTCACGATAACTCCTCCTATTTCAGAAGCAGATGATGATGCTTGTATTCGCGGTAAAGGCGGACGATCTGTTCGCCGGGATCAACGCCCTGGGCATAGGCCTCAAACCACAGCTTCATACAGCGGTCGAGGAGGTGGACATAGTCCATGATGGCCTGGCCCACCATTTCTCCGGAAGCCTGGGCGGCCTGTACCGGGTCCAGGTGCAGGATACGGCTGTAGCGTCCCTCCCCTGCCGCACATTCGGGCAGCCGGCCAAGTACCAGCTGTTCTACTGCTGCCCACAGGCGGAAAAAGTCGCTGAGGCAGGCGATGAGAGCCTTATTCTGGGTACGCATGGTGACACGAAGTTCACCGAGGGCGCTGCCGCTCTTATAGAGCTCGACGCTGTATTTTACTGTCGGATTGTATTTGTAGCGCAGGGCGCTCTTGAGAGCCAGATGGGTGTCGGTGGGCTGCAGCATGACCTGCATCTGATCCATGGCAGCGACCAGTTCGGCCGCCTTGCCCAGAATGTCGCGCATGCGCTTTTCGGGGGTGATATAAGACACATAATCGGCCAGGATCTGATTGATCATGTTGGAGCGGCTGGTGCCTGCCTTGTAGGCCAGTCGGTCGACCTGGGCCACCACATCATCGCTGAGGACGATGCTGTATACGCTCTTGTTCATAGTCTTCCCTCTTTTCGGTTTATTTTTCTCTTCGGCTTCATTTTAGCACGCACGCATAATTTGTCAAGCGGATTATATAACTTCAAATGCAAATTATAAATTTGTTTACAAAAGAAAAAGCCTTCCCCGAAGGGAAGGCTTTTGGTGTATAGGCTTCCCTGTGTAAGGGAAGGCTTTTCTTTTATTTCTCCGCATACCAGCGGCACATATCCTTCAGCATGCGGACGAAGCGAGGCTGGTCGACGCGCATGGCGACATGGCAGTTGGGAGCCTTGCCCGATGTGCCGTCGAAGTCGATGACGGTCTGACCGAAGTTGGGAGCATCACCGCTGTGCTCGACATAGACATAATGATGGTCGAAGCCAACGACTTCGGGATCGATGAGGGATGCAACAGCCAGAGCATCGTGGATGACGTTGTTGTCGTGGCCGTTTTCCATGCAGTTCTTCTTGGAAAAGGCAGACAGCTCACGCAGGACGTAGGCACCGGGAGCATCGCCGCAGATGGCCACCATTTCGTCAAAATCGGTCATCTCGACGGCGGCGGCATGGGTGGCATTGAGGCCGACCATCCAGACTTCCAGCTGGGAGAAAACTTCCGAAGCGGCAAGGGGATCGACCCAGATGTTGAACTCGGCGGTCTTGCTGGTGTTGGTGACGTTGCCGAAGGTACCGCCGCCCATGATGATGAAGCGCTTGAGGTGCTTGGGCAGGTCGGGATGGAGGCGCAGGCAGGTGGCGATATTGGTCAGAGGACCGACGGCCATCAGTACCAGCTCGCCGCTGTGGCGAACGGCTTCCTCATAGATGACCTCCCAGGCAGGCTGGGGATCGGGCTGCTTCTTGATTTCGCCAAACTCGACGGTGCCTACACCTGTGCTGCCATGGACACCGGCAGCGTTGCGGTACCAGGGATTGAACAGGGGCTTTTCGGCGCCGAAACCAACGCGGCAGTCGATGTTCAGCAGGTCACACAGACCGAGGACATTGCGGCGGGTCAGGTCGGACGAGACATTGCCTTCGACCGGGGTGATGGCGATGAGATCCAGCAGCTCGCTGGAATTGGCCAGCGCCAGGGCGTAGCTGTC
Source organism: Clostridia bacterium (assembly GCA_017560175.1). Lineage (GTDB taxonomy): Bacteria > Bacillota > Clostridia > Oscillospirales > Butyricicoccaceae > RGIG1902. The sequence goes on from JAFYOK010000125.1 coordinate 2,118, forward strand.
GTCAACGCCGGGATCACAGTCGATGATGAGGGGGATCTTTTTCATAGCGGAAACCTCCGATGTTGTATTCTGCCTTTATCATAATAAAAAAGCACCTGCCTATGCAAGTGCTTTTGAGAATTATTTATTCAATATCGGTGACGGTGACATGGGCCAGGTGGTCGGTGTAGTCGCGCAGCTCGAAAGTCACCTTGCCGTCATCAATGCAGACGACAGAGACCGAAGCATTGGGAACGATGGGAACCTGCGCCATCTCCATGGGGCCATAGCCCAGCCAGGAGGAGAACAGCGCACGGATGGTGCCGCCGTGGGAGGCCAGAACCACTGTCTTTCCCTCGTTTTCGGCCAGGACTTCATCGGCAAAGTCGCGAACGCGCGCCATGACATCGCCGTAGCTTTCGCCGCCATCGTAACGCAGCTTGCCCAGGCACTCCTTACGGATGCGCTCGGTTTCGGGGAAACGGGCAATGGCTTCGTCGTAACCCAGTCCCTGCCACAGACCCATATCGATCTCGCGCAGGCGCTTGTCCAGCTCCAGCGGCAGACCCAGGCCGTCGGCGATGGGCTGTGCTGTTCTCGATGCGCGGCAGAGGTCGCTGGAATAGACGCGATCGATCTTATAATTTTCAAGGACATATTTTGCGCTGGCATCGGCCTGCTCCAGACCAATGGCATGGAGAGGAATGTCCAGATGGCCCTGGAAACGACGGGCTTCGTTGTATACGCTCAATCCGTGACGGATGATAATAAATCTTGTCATGGTGATTGACCTCCGATGTGATAATGTGCCTGCGGCGCTATTAAATAGTCTACTCATCAGTCACCCTGTCGGGCGACAGCTTCCCTAATCAAGGGAAGCCTCTTTTCGGGACGATGTGGGCATCGTCCCCTACATGGCGCAGTGCCCTTTTATTCAATGCGTCGCAGACACCTCAACTCGTCCGCAGGACGAACTTCACTGCCCAACGGGCAACATCACTTGCAAAGCAAACATCACTGCCGCTCTGCGGCAACATCATTCTTTTTTTACATTCGCAGAATGATAAAAAAAGAAGACCCCGGCTATTGCCAGGGTCCTCATGATGGCGGAGCAGGAGGGATTCGAACCCTCGGTACGCTCATCACGTACACACGATTTCCAATCGTGCTCGTTACGGCCACTTCGATACTGCTCCATATTTGTTGTCTTTATTCAGTTGATAGATGTTGGTGGGCCCTCGGGGACTTGAACCCGGGACCGTCCGGTTATGAGCCGGATGCTCTAACCAACTGAGCTAAGGGCCCGTTTTGTTTCCGTCACCTCTCAGCGACAGGATTTATTATAGTACAACTCTTTTCAAAATGCAAGCCTTTTTTTGAAATTTTTTAAAAAATTTTTTCATGTATTTTTCACAGGCAAATTCTGCTGTTTTGATAGGTTTTCCCCCATAAACAGGAATAAAAAAGAACCCCCGGGGTTCCGGGGGTTCTCGGTGTGCTATGAAATGTTTCGCTTACTTGTGGTCAACGGAAGCCATATGAGCAACCAGCTTGAGCAGCATGTTGGTGTAGCCGTACTCGTTGTCATACCAGGAAACGACCTTGACGAACTTATCGGTCAGGGCGATACCGGCCTTGGCATCGAAAACGGAACCGTGGGGATTGCCAACGACATCGGAGGAAACGATCTGATCCTCTGTGTACTGCAGCAGACCCTTCATCTCGCCCTCGGCAGCCTTCTAAACTGCAGCGCAGATCTCCTCGTAGGTAGCAGGATTCTTCAGGTTGACTGTCAGGTCGACGACCGAACCGTCAATGGTGGGAATTCTGTATGCCATACCGGTCAGCTTGCCCTTCAGCTCGGGGATGACCTTGCCGACAGCCTTAGCGGCACCGGTTGTGGAGGGGATGATGTTGGAAGAAGAAGCTCTGCCCAGACGCCAGTTCTTGTTGGAGTAGCTGTCGACTGTCTTCTGAGAAGAAGTGATCGAGTGGACAGTGGACATCAGGCCGGACTCGATGCCGAAAGCATCGTTCAGAACCTTGGCAACAGGAGCCAGGCAGTTGGTTGTGCAGGAAGCGTTGGAAACGATATCGATATCGCTTGTGTAGTTCATGTGGTTGACGCCCATAACGAACATGGGGGTGTCGTCCTTGGAAGGAGCAGACAGGATGACCTTCTTTGCACCGGCCTCGATGTGGCCCTGTGCGGTCTCCTTGGTCAGGAACTTACCTGTGGACTCGATGACATACTCAGCACCGACTTCGCCCCAGGGAATGTCCTTGGGTTCCTTGCAAGCAAAGATGGGAATACGCTTACCATTGATGGTGATGGAATTCTCATCGCTTGTAACTTCGCCGGGGAAAACGCCCTGTGCGGAGTCATACTTGAACATGTAAGCCATGAGCTCGGGTGCACGACCGGGATGGTTGATGCCAACGAACTCCAGCTCTTCCATTTCCAGGCCGGCTCTCAGAGCCAGACGGCCGATACGGCCAAAACCGTTGATTGCGACTTTGACAGACATGGTGGGAAACCTCCAAGATGTACTTTTTTCATAGACATATTACGACGCATTTACCTTTGCGTTAGTTTCATTATAAACGAATTTGACAATATAGACAAGTAAAGAAATGGAAAAAGCAGAAAAAAGCAAAAAGAAATTGTAAATCCCGTCAATATCGTTTACAATAAAATGTGATTTCATAATCACCTGTAACTGTTTTACTTACAATATCTCTATATTAAGAAAGCCGGTGACACCATTGTCTGAAATGGATATTCTGACAGCCCTGAATCCCGTTGAATCCTATCTCGTAACCTCCCGCAGCGCACGCATCCTCCATGCCTCGCCTGCATTTATTTCCATGTTTGGCAGCAATCCCACCGGTCGTAATCTCAACGACCTGATGGATGATGAAGATGTTGCACAGATCATTATTCGTGCCGATGCAAACGAGGTCTTTACCCTCGATGCCGATATCGGAGAATGTTTCTGCAGCTGCGGCGTCCGCCTGTCGGCACCCGACCGCATGACCATCGTTTTCCGCCTGCTGGAAGATCGCCGCGACCACAGTGTCCATCTGGATCTGATCCGCTATGCCACTTCCAAGATCTCGGGTCATCTGGCTGCGCTCAACGCTGCCCTCTCCCTCACAGAGTTCAAGGATACCCTTCCCCCCGAGCACAGAGCCAGATGCCGTCATGCCATCCTTGACCTTTTCCGCATCTACCACAACGTCAATACCAAAGCGGACTTTTCCGACAACAGCGTGGTCAACCTCCCCAAGCCGGGCAATCTGCTGGAAGATCTGACCTCCGTTTGCCGTGCGGTCGCCGAAAGAGGCGCACCCTATTTCGACCTGACCGTGGAAGCTGAGGAGGATGAGGAACTGGTTTCTGTTTATGACAGCACCCTCGTCCAGCGCGCTGCCGACAATCTGATCCTGCACGCTGTCCGCCACAGCTCGGTGGCTCGTCCCAATATGCGCGTCCGCATCACCAAGGAAGACAACCAGGTGGTCTTCCAGCTTTGGGCGGAAGGCAGCCTGGCCACCCCCTACCAGCCTCCCCTGGGTCATGGCGGCATGCCCCTTTACGGTGATGACATGGAACTGGAGATCGCCTCCATCCTGCTGCGCACCGTCAAGAGCGGCGTTGTCAGCACACCCACCAAGGAAGGCGGCTGGCTCTGCCGCTCGGCCATTCCTCTGGTTCCCGTCGCCCCGGGCCGAAAGTTCTCCAACCTGGTCATCGACTGGTACGGCGGCTTTGGCATCGTCGATGTCGAACTGGCCGCTGTCATGCCCTGGGAAGCCTATCTCAAAAACTAAGCATCCTCCGATGCTCCGTTGTTCAGCCGTTCTTCCAGCCGACGGACACGCTCCTCCAGCGCTTTCTGTTGGTCGGCATCCAGCCGCGCCTGCAGGGTCTGTGCCTGCGTGGCATCGGTGGTCAGGATCTGTCCGATCAGCATAAGGAAGTTGCCCACGGCGTTCTGCTGGTCGGCATCCATGTCCCCCAACAGCGCAAACCCAAGGACGGTTGCCAGCGCCGTCATCAGCTCAGACGGCATATCGAAAAAAAATGACATCTTCACTTTCCCCCTCCGGACAGTATATGCATCCGCAGGGGCAACCTATCCCATGAAGGGAGGCCACCATTTGTCCCATACCGCCAAGCGCCTGTGCAGCAGTCTGCTTCTTCTGCTGATGCTGACCGGCCTGTTTTCTTTCGGTCTGGAGTCGGCCGCACGCAGCGATCTGGTCTATCTTTTCATCAACGACAGTCTGATCAAAGGTATGACTTCCGGCAATATGCCGGTCAGGATCAACAACAGCATGTATATCTCCTATCGTTATCTCATCAACATCAAACCCATCAAGTATTTTTATAACGAAGAGATACGGCTCCTCAAGGTTTATACTTCTGACAATGCGCTGATCTTTGACATCGGCAACAGCATCACCTACGACCAGAGCGGACGCATCTATTCCTATCTGGCCGAAGTTCGCAGCGGCGTTCTCTATATCCCCATCGAGTTCATCTGCCGCTTCTTCAATGTCTCCTACAACCAGTTCAACAGCGACCTGGGTCCGGTCATCCGCATCAACAGCACCCTGTCCCCCTATACCGACAGCCAGCTGACGGCCAACAACCGTGCAGCCATGTATAAGCTCTATACCGAGTATTACCCCTCGGAAGCCGAAACCGCCGACCCTGTCCCTCCTCCGGCCCAATCGGAACCCCAGGAGACCCTGCGCCCCCGCAACATCTATCCCATGATCTGCGGCCCCCTCAACGAGTATTCCCAGAGCCTTCTCACCGCTCTGGACGGCTATAATGCCCGCGCCACCTTCTTCCTCTCGGCAGATGGTCTGGCCGAACAGGGCGATCAGCTGCGCCGTCTTGTGTGCAGCGGCTACGGCCTCGGCCTCTACGTTTCGGCCGAAGATCCTCTGGGCGAAGCCGAAGCGACCAATGCCCTGCTCTCCTCCATGATCTTCCGCAAGACCCGTCTGGTCTGCATCCGTGAGGGCAGTAAGGCGCTGACCACTGACCAACGGGAAAAACTGGCCAATGCCGGCTACCGTATTTGGGACGGCATCCTCGACCCCGGCAGCGCCGACCGATCGGGCTACACCGTCGGTGTCAACGGCAAGAATCTGCTGAAAGATGCCCCCGTCACCTCTACCCTGCTGCTGTGCACCACGGCCAGCACCCGTGATGCCATGTATACCCTGCTGCGCTATATGCAGGAAAATCGCTTCAGCACCATGACCATGGGCGACTGGACCACCCCCATCAACCATATCAAGCAGTATAATTAGTTGAAAGTCATCCATTCTCTGTGGTATACTGAAACTGTAATGATCCCTAAAACGAAACATTATGCAAAGGAGAAATACACCCATGGCTAAGAAAAACGTCATCAAGGCTGTCCTCAAGCTGAGAGGCATGACCGACGAGCAGGCAATCCGCATCGAACTCTATCCCGACATCGCTCCCATCACCGTTGAGAACTTTGTCAAGCTGATCGACAGCGGCTTCTATAAGGACGTCAAGTTCCACCGCTGCATCCGTGACTTCATGGTTCAGGGCGGCGACCCCACCGGCACAGGTTCCGGCGGCCCCGGCTGGCGCATCAAGGGCGAGTTTGCTTCCAACGGCGTTAAGAACGACCTGAAGCACACACGCGGCGTCGTTTCCATGGCTCGTACCATGGACCCCAACTCGGCAGGCAGCCAGTTCTTCATCATGGTTGCAGATGCACCTCACCTGGACGGCGAGTATGCTGCTTTCGGTAAGGTCACCGAGGGCATGGAGTTTGTCGACAAGATCGTTGACGACTTCGAGCAGGGCACAGAGACCTACATCAAGACCATCAAGGTCAAGAAGTAATTTCTCTACACGAAACAGAGTCCACGCGAAGTTTTCTTTCGCGTGGATTTTTTATGCTCATTCATGGATTTTACATGATTTTTACATTGCTTTTTTCTTTGTAATGTGATAAACTGTAGAAAGTTAAGGGCATCGTGCTTTTTTTATTATCTGACCGATCGGAGGGATCTCTTATGTACGACTCCAAGTATGACTGCCAACTGCTCAAGAATCAGCTGTGTTTTCCCCTGTACGCCTGCTCCAAAGAGACCATACGCCTGTACCGTCCTTTTCTGGAGCCCTTTGACCTGACCTATACCCAGTACCTGGCGCTGCTGGTGCTGTGGGAAGAGAAGAAGATCAATGTCAAAGCCATGGGCAAGCGCTTGTTCCTCGATTCCGGCACCCTGACCCCTGTCCTCAAATGTCTGGAAAACAAGGGGTATATCACCCGTCAACGCTGCCCCGAGGATGAGCGCGTGCTCGATGTCGAACTGATCGAAGAAGGCGCTGCGCTGCAGGATCGTATGCTCCATATCCCCGCCGAACTGGCCAAGTGTGTCAATCTGACCCCCGAAGAGGCACGCACCCTGTATGCCCTGCTCTATAAGGCGCTGGGCGTTGTCCCCGACGTTGAATAGCCGCTTTATCCCTCCTTTACCGGAGGGATTTTCTTTGCACCGGTTTGACGGCAGCGTCCCCCTGTGATAGAATAAAAATATCCAAAACCCGAAAGGAGACCCTCCCCATGGAAATGATCGATCTGCTGCACAACAGAAGAAGTGTCCGTAAATATACCGCCGATGCTGTCACCGAGGA
>JAFYOK010000126.1 GCA_017560175.1 Clostridia bacterium
AGTTTGTCATAGACAAACTGGGGTCTTTTCATGGCGCTCCCGACTGGATTCGAACCAGCGTATGCCTGTCGCTCTGCGACCGACATACGTCGCAAATTGAATATGCCTTCGGCAAGGCCGCTGGTTCTCTGCATCGCTGCATAAAAAAACAGCCATCCCTCAATAGAATAGCTGTTTTTTGGCGCGCCCGACTGGATTCGAACCAGCGGCCTACAGAGTCGGAGTCTGTCACTCTATCCAGCTGAGCTACGAGCGCATATTTCATTAAATTACCAAAATATTTTATCACAAGATTTAAGGCTTGTAAATGGGAAAACGGGCGAATATAATATAAGGATAAATAAAACTTTGATCTACCGAGGTGACCGTATGGCCGCAACATTCCGCACATCCCCCATGGGTTTTAATAAGAAAGATGTTATTGATTATATCGAAAAACTGGCAGCCGAGAAGAACCAGAATATCGAATCGGCCTGGAGCGAATACAAGGCTCTGGAAAGCCGCAGCACGAAGATGATGACCGAGCTGGAGATCTCTCTGGCCGAGATACAGGACGCTCAGACGGCGCTGATCGAAGAAAGAAATCTTCTGGAAGAGCGTGCGCTGGGCTCTGAGCAGGCCTTTGCCGATCTGGAAGCTTCGGTCGCCGAGATCCATACTGCCCATGCCGAGGAGCTGGACGTTCTTCGTGCTGCCCACGCTGCCGAACTGGAAGCTCTCCGTGCTTCTCATGCAGAGGAACTCAAGGCCATCTATGCCGAGCGCTCGGCCCAGCTGGACAAGAAGAATGAACGCATCCGTGCCCTGGAAGCCCAGGCTGCCGACCATACCGAAGAACTGGAAAGCCTCCGCAGCTGCAACAAGCGTCTGCTGGCCCAGATGGATGAACTGCAGCAGAATGCTCTGTTCTACGCAGCTGATGAGGACAACGACGAAGAAGAAACCTTTGTCCCTGCCGAATCGGACGAACTGCTGGCCAACTTCAAGACCCGTTTCATCGAGATCACCGGCGAACTTTCCCTGCTGGCACAGGCCATTCTGGAAGCTGAAAAGCGTGAAGCCTATGTCGCAGAGGAAGATGTATATGATGATGAAGAACTGACCTTTCCTGTCGATCTGAGCCACGACGATCTGCCCGATGGCGAAGAAGAGGAGGAAATCGATCTCTCTGCCGCTGAAGACATGGAAGAAACCATTATCGCTCCCACCCGTGTGGAAGTGACTGACTATCCCGACCCTGCCCGTGCACCCCGCCCGATGCAGAAGAAGACACCTTCGGTTCGTGATCTGCTCGATCGTCTGCGTACCATCGGCGATCGCCTGCTCTGATCGTATATTTGAAGGAACACCCAAAGAATAACACAAACGCCTCCGGGATTTTCATCGAATTCCGGAGGCGTTTTTTGTTATTAAACAGATTATTCGTCGATCATTTCCTGAATGGCTCTGGCCAGCATAGTGCGCGCCAGAATGACACGCTTACCGGTGGCGGCAGCGATCTTCTTTTTCATAGCCTGTGTATAACCGATGCAGTCGAGGACGACCAATACGCCATCGGTCTCCATGATCTCCCGGCAGGCACGGTCGAGAGCCGCCTGATCTCCGTAGGGAGAGGCATAGAGGATGTTGGCCTTATCCACATGGCGCTCCCACTTGACCTTGAGCTGTTCCAGCTGCAGCTTGGAAGGGGTGACGACCGTTATGGGCTTACCGCCGCTGAGGGCAGGCATGACACGCAGCAGAATATCGCTGGGATAAATAATGGGAACATTGTGGCGGAAAGCATAGGGGAACTCACCTGTGCAGAAAAAGACGATGAGTTCTACACCCTGCGCTTCCAGGCGGTCGATGCAGTCCTGCAGATAGCCGACGATGCGCGGCTCGGCAAAGGTGACTTCCCTGCCGTCACGCAGACGGGAAACAAGAATATGGTCATCGGGATGCTCGGGTGTCAGCTGCAGGATCTCCTCATAGGTCAGATGGTCGAGGGCGCCTGCCTCGATCAGTTCGGCCATTTCTCCCCAGATGGGCAGGACATCGACGGTGACGTCCACACGGGGCGACTGGCCAACGGTAATGGCACCGATCTTGGTCATGGATATTGCTCCTTTCATAAAGCTGTTTCTGTTTTTATTATACAGGACTTCCCCACAAACAATCTCGCCAAAAAAGAAAGCAAAATATTGGACGAAAAAGAGAAAAATCCCCGTCGAGTACTCGACGGGGATTTTGTGGTGGTGTTCAGTTTTTAAGCGAATCGAATTTAAATCTCCATGTGGAAATAAAGACACAAAAATACGGTTAGCTTTTGCTAACCGTATAATAACACATATATGAATTGTTGTCAATCTTTTTTATTCAGCCTCGCCCACATTGCGGACAAACTCTTTTACTTTTTCAAAGGTGATATCACTGAGGGCGTGCTCGATGCGGCAGGCATCCTCTGCAGCCACGTCGGCAGGTACACCGATGGCGGTCAGCCAGGCCGATACAAAACTATGGCGCTCGTAAACCTTATGGGCAATCTCCATGCCGGTTTCGGTCAGCTCGATCCAGCCCTCCTTGTCGATGGTGATATAGCCGTTGGTCTTGAGCAGGTTGACGGCACGGCTGACGCTGGGCTTGGTAAATTCGAGGTGACGAACAATGTCGATGGAACGGATCTGGTCCTTTTCTTTCTTCAGAACGTAAATGGCCTCCAGATAGTTTTCGGCAGATTCCTGGATCTTCAATTTTTCACCTCCCGAATATTTTACTCGAACGATGTCATTATAGCATCTCTTTTACCTTTATACAAGACACTCTCCCCCCGTGTCCTGTGTATCAAAAAAGGCCGTCGAAGACGGCCTTTCAGAGGGCAATTACAGCCCCAGTGCTTTCTTGTATTCTTCTTCGGTGCGAATCTTACCGACAGCCGAGAAGGACATTTTGGACATATCGAGAACCTGACGCGCCATATCGAGGACACTCTCGCAGGTGACAGCATCAAAACCGGCCGAAATCTCATCTTCGGAAATGCTTCTGCCGTAGGTCATCTCGTTGCGGGCGATGGTGCTCATACGGGAAGACGTGCTTTCCAGACCCATGAGGACGCTGGACTTGAGCTGCATGACTGTGCGCTCCAGCTCTTCCTGTGTGATACCTTCGCTGACCAGCTCGCGAATGACTTCGAGAATCAGCTCAATGGCCTTGATCTCGGTATCGCGGGATGTACCGACATAGATACCGCAGACACCGGTGCCGATATAGGCAGTGCAGAAGCTGTAGACGGTATAGCACAGGCCGTTCTGCTCACGGACACGCTGGAACAGACGGGAAGACATACCACCGCCCAGAATGGCATTGAGCACCTGCATATCATAGCGGCGCTCGTGACCGACGGGCAGACCGGGGAAAGCGATCTCCAGATGGTTCTGCTCGATATCCTTGCTCTTGAGGGTGAAGCAGGTCTTATACTCGGTCTCCTCGATCTTGGGCGCAGCCTTGCGCTCCATCTTGGAGAAGACATCGATCAGCTGCTGCAGATCCTTGTCGGAATAGCTGCCACAGAGGGAAATGACGGTATTTTCAGGGGTATAATTCTGCTCGACATAGGCCTTGAGGGTAGAACCCTTGATGCCGGCCAGGCTTTCCTTTGTGCCCAGGATGGGGCGGCCCAGCTTGTAGCCGTCATAGATGGCCGAGAAGAGCTCCTCGTTGACCAGGTCATCGGGAGTATCTTCATACATGTCGATCTCCTCATAGATGACACCGCGCTCCATTTCGGCAGCTTCGTCATCAAACTTGGAGTTGAAATACATATCACACAGCAGCTCTGCGGCACGGGGCAGGTATTCGCCCAGGGTGCGGCAGTAGTAGCAGGTCTGCTCCTTGGTGGTGAAGGCGTTGACCTGACCGCCGACCGCGTCAAAATCAGCGGCCAGCTGGGCAGCAGTACGTGTCTCAGTGCCCTTGAACATCATGTGTTCGATGAAGTGGGAAATGCCGCAGAGTTCTTCGGGCTCGTGACGGGAACCACTCTCGACCCACAGACCCAGGGCGCAGGAACGCAGGTGATCCAATCGCTCATGTACAATACGAACGCCGTTGTCCAGCGTGATTTTTTCTACCATAATGTATCCTTTCTTTGAACAAATAAGACTCATTGTCATCCTGAGCGGAGTACGAAGTACGCAGTCGAAGGATCTCACACTCAGCTTTAGGCAGCCTCCATTGGGTGCTTCGTTCAAGCTCTGTGTAAGATGCTTCGACAAGCTCAGCATGACAATCTTACTCAAAGGTCAATGCAAGATCCTCCCATTGAGGATTCAAGCTTTCAATCAAAGCAATTTTCTTTGATCTTTTCCAACCTTTCACTTGCTTTTCAAATTGAATAGCATGTCTTACCTCTATAAAATCTGTGTAATATACCAGTTGATTTGTTCTATATCTCTTTGTAAACCCTTCGTAAAGAAAACTCTTATGTTCCCATACACGACGAACTATATCATTCGTTACACCGGTATATAAAACAGAATGGCTTTGATTTGTCATAATATATACATAATACATTGCTACCGCCATCCTCTCGCACCTGCACAGATAACTAAAAAGGGCGAGCAATAATTGCTCGCCCTTGAGTATTTCCGGATTCTGGGGAAATTATTCGCCCTTCTCGGCGATCTCCTTCAGAGCGTCCTTGCGGGACAGGTTGATTCTGCCCTTTTCGTCGATCTCGATGACCTTGACCCATGTCTCGTCGCCGATGTTCAGAACATCTTCGACCTTAGCGACACGTCTGTCTTCCAGCTTGGAGATGTGGATGAGGCCTTCCTTGCCGGGTGCGAACTCGACAAATGCACCAAATGTCATGATGCGTGTGACCTTACCGTGGAAGATATCGCCGATCTCGGGATCCTTAGCGATAGCTTCGATCATCTTCTTAGCGCGCTCAGCATCAGCGGAGTTGATGGCAGCGATGCAGACGGAACCGTCGTCCTCGATGTCGATCTTGGTGTTGGTCTCGCCTGTGATCTTCTGGATGACAGAGCCGCCCTTACCGATGACTTCGCGGATCTTCTCGGGATCGATGGACATACGCAGCATCTTGGGAGCGAACTCGCTCAGCTCAGCTCTGGGCTCAGCAATAGCCTTCAGCATGATCTCGTCCAGGATCTCCTTGCGTGCATTGCGGGTCTTCTCAAAGGCCTCGGCAATGATCTGCAGGGTCAGACCGTCGTTCTTGATGTCGACCTGGATGGATGTGATACCCTTGTAAGTACCGGCAACCTTAAAGTCCATATCGCCGAAGAAGTCTTCGATGCCCTGGATATCTGTGAATGTGATGTGGCGGTCGCCCTCGGTAACCAGACCGCAGGAGATACCGGCAACAGGAGCCTTGATGGGAACACCGGCATCCATCAGAGCCAGTGTGGAACCGCAGACAGAACCCTGAGATGTGGAACCATTGGAGGAAACAACCTCAGAGACAACGCGGATGGCATAGGGGAACTCCTCAACGGAGGGCAGAACGGGGATCAGAGACTTCTCAGCCAGAGCACCGTGGCCGATCTCGCGGCGGCCGGGGCTGCGGACGGGCTTAGCTTCGCCGACGGAGTAGCCGGGGAAGTTGTAGTGGTGCATGTAGCGCTTCTCTGTCTCGTCGAATGTTGTATCCAGCTCCTGAGCGTCACGCAGTGTGCCCAGTGTAGCAATGGACAGAACCTGTGTCTGTCCTCTTGTGAACAGGCCGGAACCGTGGACACGGGGAATAACGCCGACTTCTGCAGCCAGGGGACGGACGGAAACCAGGTCACGGCCGTCAACACGCTTGTTCTCGTCCAGGATCAGACGGCGAACAACGTACTTCTGCAGCTTGTACATGCATTCAGCCAGCAGAGCCTTGCTGTCGGGATACTCTTCTGCGAAGTGCTCCATAACGTCAGCTTCGATTTCTGCGATGCGAGCATCACGAACGGTCTTGTCGTCGGTGTCAACAGCTTCCTTGACACGCATCATAGCGTAGCCCTTGACAGCCTCGAACATCTCTTCGGGCAGCTGCATGGAGGGGTAGGTAGCCTTCTCGACGCCGCACTCCTTCTGGATGTCAGCGACAAAGCCGATCAGGCGCTTGATCTCTTCGTGACCCTTAGCGATAGCTGTCAGCATCATGTCATCGGGGAACTGGTCAGCACCGGCCTCGATCATGACGACCTTCTCGGCAGAGCCGGCGACGGTCAGAGTCAGGATGCTTTCCTTACGCTGCTCGCTGTTGGGGCAGATGATGTACTCGCCATTTGCGTAACCCATCTGCAGGCCAACGATGGGGCCGTTCCAGGGAATATCGGAAATGGACAGAGCAACCGAAGTACCGATCATAGCGGCAACTTCGGGGGAATGGTCATGGTTGACCGACAGAACGGTGCACATGATGGTGACATCGTTTCTCATGTCGGAGGGGAAGAAGGGACGGATCTGTCTGTCGATCATACGGGAAGCCAGGGTAGCCTTCTCGCTTGCACGACCCTCGCGGCGCATGAAGGAGCCGGGGATGCGGCCGACAGCGTACAGACGCTCTTCGTAGTCAACGCCCAGAGGGAAGAAATCGATACCATCTCTGGGAGCCTTAGCCATTGTAGCTGTGCACAGAACGGTTGTGTCGCCGAAGTAGACCATAGCGGCGCCGTTAGCCAGACCTGCGACCTTGCCGATCTCAACCTTCAGGGTACGGCCGGCCAGCTCGGTTTCGAACACTCTGTGCTTGGGGAATGTTGCATGTGTAACCATAGTTATCCACCTTTCATTGTGTGATTTGTATGGACCCGGTTTTAGCACTTGAACAAAGCCGGGAGCCTGTCCTGCCCATGTTCAACTGCTAAAGCCCAGATCCAGAGGCTTATACTACTGAACGGAAGTTTTTGTTTCCGTTGGATTTGATCCTTACGGCCCTTCTGGGCCGCGCGCCGGTCAGAATGGCGCGTGCGATTTCGAGCCAATTCATTTGGCCGAAATCTATGCAATGATACGGGGACCCCGCAAAATCATCAGATTTTGTGGGGATAAAGCTCGAGGGGATAGCGTGCTATCCCCTCGATAAAGACATAATTACTTACGCAGGCCGAGCTTAGCGACGATAGCACGGTAACGCTCGATGTCGTTCTTCTGCAGGTAAACCAGCAGCTTGCGGCGCTTACCGACCATCTTC
>JAFYOK010000127.1 GCA_017560175.1 Clostridia bacterium
CAAAAAGAAAACGCCCCGACGGTCGTCGGGGCGAAATACTTAGAACCAGGTGATCTTGCGGATCTGTTCGTTGGGGATATAGTTGGTGGTCTTGAAGGCAGCCAGCAGCAGGGTAAAGAAGGCAACGGTAACAGCGACCTCGATGGGCAGCAGTGCGATGTTCTTGATATAGCTGACGACCATGCGATAGATATAGCCCTTGCCGTAAAGGATGTGGCTCCAAAGGGCATTCATAAAGACATTGACAACAAGATTGACAAACAGACGGCAGAAGATGATGCGGCAAACGGTCAGGCGCTTTCTGTAGTAGAACAGCGCATAGATCAGCGCGCCGACCATCGAAGAGATGGTATAGCCAAAGAAAAAGACATTGGTGGGGTGGAGCATATAGTCGACCAGGTCAACCGCTGCACCAAAACCAGGGCGACAACAGGACCGCCAACCAGACCGACCGTCGATGTGGCCAGATAGGTGAAACGGACCGAAAGGCTCTCGTTGATGGGAATGTAGAAATAACCCAGAATGACCGAGAGGGCAATGCACATGGAGCAGATCAGCATAACACGCAGATCGCCGAGACGACCGGCCGCTTCCGACCAGTACTTTTTGCTGGTGATAAACTTGAACATAAAAAACTCCTTACACGGTGCAGAACAGCATCTGTGTCCCGCCTGATTTGAACTCAACCGCCCCATAATATAGCATGGCATCCGACAGAATGCAAATCGTTTTTTCCTATCGGAAGTGAGGCGTAAAATTAGATTTTCAAATGATATCAGCGCCAGGTGATCTTGCGGTTCTGATCGGCAGGAATATAACGGGCCGACTTGAAGGCAGGCAGCAGCAGCGAGAAGAATGCAATGGTGATGATGACCTCAATAGGCAGCATGATGATATTCTTGAAGAAGCTGGTGGTCATGCGATAGATGAAACCCTTGCCGTAGAGCATATTGCTCCAGTAGGCGCCCATGACAACATTGACGATCAGGTTGACGCACAGACGGCAGAGGACAATACGCAGGATGGTGATGCGCTGGCGATAGTAGAAGATGGCATAGAAGAATGCACCGACCATGGCCGACAGGGTGTAGCCAAAGAAGAAGGTATAGCCGGGATGCATCATGAAGTCCAGCAGGTCAACGGCTGCACCGTAGATCAGTGCGGCAACAGGGCCTGCCACCAGGCCGACAGTGGAAGTGGCCAGATAGGTAAAGCGGATGGAAAGGCTCTCGGTGATGGGAATATAGAAATATCCCAGAATGATCGACATGGCCATGCACAGGGCGCAGATGACCAATGTCTTGAGGCTGCGGGCATTTTCCAGGGAATCACGCCAGAAGGCGCGGCTGAAGGGGCTGTTGTACATAAAAAATCCTCCTTATGCGGCAGGAGCCGCATAAGGAGGGATACTTACAGACCTCATGCGGCAGCGGGATGCGATCAGCATACTGCGACTTGGACTGTTCTTCGTCCCGGAGACAACTCCCCGTCCTCCGGGCACTGGACACATGCCGATCTACTCTGCCATGTAAAATATTGTAGGTTTATAGTAGCACGGTTTATAGGGGATTGCAATAGGTCTATCGGCGTTCTACCTTATAAAGATCGGTGCGGCGGGCGCTCATCAGAGGCAGCTGGGCGCGGACATCGGCCACGCGGCTCATATCCAGTTCGACGATGTGATAGCCTTCTGCGCCGTCCATACGGTGCAGAACGGTGCCCCAGGGGTCAACGGCCATGGAATTGCCATAAGCGACATAGACGCCGTTCTCATCCCTTGCAGGAGATACACCGACGGTAAACAGCTGATTGTCGACGGCGCGCTGGCGGAACATGGTTTCCCAGTGAGCAGGGCCGGTGGTCATATTAAAGGCAGCAGGCACCAGTACGGCCTGTGCGCCTTCCAGCGACATGACACGAGCCAGTTCGGGGAAGCGCATATCAAAGCAGATGCAAAGACCCATCTTGCCCCAGGGGGTCTCAAAAGTGGTGATGCTGTCGCCGGGGGTAAAGGTCTCCGATTCAAAGAAGCGCTGGCCGCCCTTGACATCGATATCAAACAGGTGAACCTTGCGGTGGCGCGCCACTTCCCTGCCCTCGGGATCGTAAACGAAGGATGTATTATAGACCTTGCCATCCTCCTTTTCGGGGATGGAGCCGCCTACCAGCCACAGGCCGTTCTCACGCGCCATATCAGCCAGCGCGGCACGGGTCATACCGATGCCCTCTTCGGCATATTCGGGGAAATACCGGTTGGAATAGGGGCAGTTCCACATTTCGGGCAGCATGGCCAGGTCGGCTCCCTGTTCGCCTGCCCAGCGGACGGCCTCAGCCGCCTTGCGGATGTTCTCTTCTTTATCAAAGCCAACGGGCATTTGCAGCATAGCGATCTTCATGGATATATCCTCCTGAAACATTCTTTGTTCTATTGTATCAAACGCGGAAAATTTTTGTCAATGGAATGGACATTTTATTTTATATGTGCTATGCTATGAATATTCTCTCAGAAATATCTTATAAAAAAACATAAAGGAGAACATCATCATGGATAAGCTGGAACAGAAGATCTGTGACATCATCGACAGTAAAAAAGAAGAGATCATGGCCTTTGGCCGTGACATCTGGACCCATGCCGAAATGGGCTACCGTGAGTTCCGTACTTCGGGCAAGTTTGCCGAAGTCCTCAAGAACCTGAACATCGAAACCACCGAGGGCCATGCCGTCACCGGCGTTAAGGGCTACCTCAAGGGTAAGGACTATAAGGGCACAACCGTCGCCCTCATGGGTGAGTATGACGCTCTGCCCATCGCCAACCATCCCGATGCCAACCCCGAGACCGGCGCATCCCACTGCTGCGGCCACAATGCCCAGATCACAGGCGTTATGGGTGCTGCTCTGGCACTGAGCGATCCTGAGATCAAGGAAGCCATGGACGGCAACATCGTCTTCTTCGGCGTTCCTGCCGAGGAGTTCGTTGAAGTCGACCTCAAGAGCAAGATGATCGACGAAGGCAAGATCGGCTACGGCGGCGGCAAGTGCGAGCTGATCCGCGTCGGCGCTCTGGACGATATCGATATCGTCGTCGGCCATCATACAACCACAGCTGCCGAACTGGCTCTGTCCAACGGCACAAACAACGGCTTTGTCAATAAGTCGATCACCTTCACCGGCCGTGCTGCGCACGCTGCAGGTGCACCTCAGAACGGCATTGATGCTTACAATGCTGCCAAGGTCGCGCAGATGGCTGTTGATGTCCAGCGCGAATCCTTCCGCGATAAGGACACCGTCCGTATCCACGGCTTCACCGTCTTCGGCGGCAGCGCCACCAACGTCATCGCCGATAAAATCGTTCTGGAATACTACGTCCGTGCCAACAATGTTGCCGCTGTTAAGGATGCTTCCAAGAAGTTTGACCGCGCAATGCGTGCAGGCGCAGTTGCCACCGGCGCAGGCCTGGAGATCAAGACCTTTGCAGGCTACCTGCCCCTGGTTCCCGTCAAGGAGACCACCTCTGTTGTCGAAGCTCTGAA
>JAFYOK010000128.1 GCA_017560175.1 Clostridia bacterium
CCCCTACAATGGCTTGGAGCCTGTTTATAATCAGCTGCCGAGCCAAAAGGCTCCCCCCCAGGGGAAGGCTAACACAACAAAAAAAACGCCATCGATCGGGTGGCGTTTTCTTTCATCTTATCTTCAATTAAAACTCCAGGATATCCTTTGCCAGCTGCTCGGCATCCTCCAGCTTGGTGCACCAGCTTGTGCAGAAGCGGACGGCGGTGTGGTCTTCATCGACCTTGCCCCATGTGGCATAGGAATACTTGTCGGCAAAAGCCTCCAGCATCTTATTGGGCAGGATGGGGAACTGCTGGTTGGTGGGGGAATCACAGAACATCTTATAGCCCTTCTTGTCGCAGGCTTCGCGGATGATGACGGCTGCCTTGTTGGCATGTGCGCCCAGCTCGTAGTAGAGGCCGTCCTCGAAGAGGGTCTCGAACTGGATGCCCAGCAGACGTCCCTTGGCCAGCAGGCCACCGCGCTGCTTGATCATGTAGGGGAAATCGACCTTGAGCTGCTCATTGCGGATGACCAGAGCTTCACCGAACAGCGCACCGACCTTGGTGCCGCCGATGTAGAACAGGTCGCACAGGGAAGCGATGTCGGCCAGGGTCAGGTCATTGCCGGGGGCGGTCAGACCGTAGCCCATGCGTGCGCCGTCCATGTAGAGGTAGAGGCCGCGCTTGCGGCAGACTTCGCTCAGAGCGGTCAGCTCGGCCTTGGTATAGAGGGTACCGATCTCGGAGGGGTGGGAAATATAGACCATCTTGGGCTGAACCATGTGGATCTGGGTCTCGTCCTCAAAGTGTGCCTTCCATGCAGCTTCGACCTGCTCGGCAGTGATCTTGCCGTCGGGGGAGGGCAGAACCATGACCTTGTGGCCGGTGGCTTCAATGGCGCCGCTCTCGTGGACGTTGACATGGCCCGAATCGGCCGACAGAACGCCCTGATGGGGACGCAGGGAGGAAGCGATGACGGTCAGGTTGCACTGTGTGCCGCCTACCAGGAAGTAGACATCGGCATCGGGTGCATTGCACTCCTTGCGGATGAGGTCACGGGCACGTTCGCAGTGGGGGTCTTCGCCATAGCCTGCGGTCTGCTCAAAGTTGGTTTCCACCAGGCGCTCGAGGATACGGGGATGTGCGCCTTCGTTATAGTCGCAGTTAAAACGGATCATGGGAATACGCTCCTTTTATGATGAATGGATTTTAATACGCAACAACAATGCCGCCGTCGAAGGCATAGAAAGTCGATACACCGCCGGTGGGCAGAATATGGATATCGGTAATGTTGGGGCAGGCGGCCTGGACATACTGCTTGACCAGCTGCGCGCGCTCGGGGCAGTTGCAATGGCAGATGACCAGAGGCATCTGTGCGCGGCCTGCGGCCTTCATCTTCTCATCCTGTGCCTTGATGTGTTCGACCATGTGGCGCAGGGCCTTGTCGGTGCCGCGGATCTTGCCCAGCTGGATGATGTTGCCGTCACCGTCCTCGCCCATAACGGGGCGGATCTGCATGACGGTGGCTACCGTACCGGCCAGCTTGCCGATGCGTCCGGCCTTGATGAGGTAATCGAGGCTTTCCAGGACGAAGTAGGTGCGCATGGAGCGCAGATAGGTCTCGCCCTGCTGCACGATCTCCTCAAAGGACAGACCCTTGCGGATGAGCTCGGCCACATAATAGGCGATGTTGACCTCGCCGGCGCTGGCGCTGCAGGAATTGAAAACATGGACTTTGCCGCTGCCTGTCTTGAGTTCCTTACCGGCCATGGCGCTCTGGTAGGAGCCAGAAAGGTTGCCCGAAAGGGTAATGACAAAGCAGTCGTCCTCGCCGCTCATGGCATCGGCATATTCGGCAGGGGAGGGGCAGGCGGTGGTGGGCTGATTCCTGGCGGCACGCATGGCAGATACCTGCCAGGCAGGATCGAGGGTGCCGTCGTCCACATAGCTCTGTCCGCCGATGTTGAGGATCAGCGGCACATGAATGACGGGAATATCGCCCGAAGGAACGCTGCGTGCATCACAGCAGCTGTCAACGATGATTTTGTAAGCCATAATGATTCTCCTTTGAGATGTGAAAAAGCCTCCGCTCTCGTCTGCGGAATGCAGGACACAGGCGAAGGCTTCTGGGGTCTTAGGTCTGGTTTGAAGGCTTCCCTGTGTAAGGGAAGGCTTTTGGTTTGGTGCCAATTTTATGTCGGACGATTGTAGGGGAGGGTCTTGACCCTCCCGAATGTCTGCGTCCTATGCCATATATGCGTGGAGGTGATATGTTTCGGGAGCAGCAAGCTGCTCCCCTACAATGGCTTGGTGGTCTTTCTTAAAACGGGAACTGGGAGTAGATCGAAATCAGCTTTTCGCAGATCTTCTCGGCTTCGTAACCGC
>JAFYOK010000129.1 GCA_017560175.1 Clostridia bacterium
CCTTACGCGGCAGCCTTTCGGTGCTTTTTGTCTTGCCGTCATAGCAAGGCGTCAGCCTTGCGTCTTCCGTCGCAACAAAAATCCCACGAAACTCTACTCGCGTAAGGTCGCAGAATGGAAAGGGAGCGGATTTTTGTCTGTGCGCGGCACAAAACGGAGCAAACCCTGTCGGGTTTGCGAGTATTTTAACAATGCAGAGGCGAAAATCCGCCCCTTACCATCAGGTTCGGATTTATTTGCCTTTGCCTAGCGTAACAGGAGATACCCGAACAGATTCGGATATGTCCTGCTACGCTATGGTTAACGGATCCGTTTTGTCGTAATACGCACAGCTTTAATCGTTGTGAGCGCGCGCGGTGCGGTTGTAGGGCACGGTGATTACCGTGTAATCACCGATTTTCGGTTTGCCGCGGAATACGACGAGAATGCCGTCTGCCGAAAAGCCGAAGTCGGCGACCTCGTCGTTGCGCAACAGAGAGGCAAGTTCCTCGTTTGAGTAACCGTGGATCGTGCTTTGGATCTCCTGCCCTTTTTGGAAGGTCAGATTGGCATCGTCCCACAATGCCAGCCATTTTTCGCGGAAGCTGTTGAGAAAATGCTCATCCATCGTGAAGAGGCTTTCGGGATTGACGGTGTAGCCGTTGCCGGGGGCAAGACATGCCGTGAACGCGACGTTTATGCCATCTCCATCGGGCGGAGTCACGGTGCCTTCAAACAGCACCGAAATCAGCGTGCCGTCGTCATAGGTGACGGTATAGTGCAGATCAATGGCGCTATTGCGCGGATGCTCTTTCTGCAGATAATACAGCGTTGTTTGGAGGTTGCTTTTAAGAAACTCGTTGAGAATATCAACATCCTGCACGTCGCTTTTCAGTATGGGATATACCACACGGACGTTGTTTTTTGTATCGGGCAGGACGGCATCTTCGATCATGTAGGGTGCTGAGGCGGCGATCAACGGCGTTGTCGCCGTGCTGTTTTCGACAGCAAAGTCTGCCCACACTGTATAGGAGGTTGCTTCGCCGCCGTGGATGCCGATGGTGCTTTCGAAGCGGTAGATACCGTTTTCGGAAAGATTGTACCCCGAAAGGGTGTACGCTTTATCGACATGCTGATAGGGTGCGAGCATCCATCCGATGGCGGAAAAAGCGCTGTTTTTGATGAGGTTGGTATCCACCAACTGCCCGTCCTCAAGACGGTACAGTCGGAAGCTTTCGCCGTAGATGAGATCCTTATCCGTATCGTTTTGCCAGCGGATGGTGACGGTCGGTGTATCAGCAGTCAGATTCAACGCTTTGACGGCAACGGACACACCGTCAAGCTCGCTTCCCGCGCCGATGCTGCCGGGAATACGCTTGCGGCTCAGCGGGTCGGTGAGAAAACAGACGGTCACGGCAATGCACGTGACGAGCGCAAGCAGGATCAGCCACAACGCGGGCTTCTTGTAATGGAGTGCGTTTTTGATGCGCGCTTTCACACCCGATTCGCCAAAGGCGAGCGGGCAGGCAGAAACGAATTTTTGCTTGGCGCTGCAACGAAGCAACGCTTCGGTATAGGCGGCGGTATCCTCCTTGTTCATATCGCGGATGACGTATTCATCGCATGCCAACTCGATATCCCGACATAACAGTATATACGCGATCCATACCAGCGGATTGAACCAGTAGACGGTCAACAGTGCAAAACCGAGCGGCTTCCACAGATGATCCAGTCGTTTTATATGTGCACGCTCATGCGCCAGCACGCAGGCGCGGTCAATATCCGACATGGATGAAGGCAGATAGATGTGCGGTTGAATCATACCCAAAATAAATGGCGTATTGATCTCGTCGCACAAGCGAACCCTCTCTTCCTCGTCGGGAACAGAAACAGCTACACGGCGTCCCAGCAGATAGCGACTACATACTGCATAGAGAAGCATTACACCTATACCGATGCCCCAAAGAACTTCTGCCGCAAAAAGCCATACCTGAATGGGATTGACACTGGCTCCCGGCTGCGGTGTCAGACTGTTTTCCACTACCGGCGCAATGGCTTTATCCACCATAGCTACCCCGGTCTCAATCCTCGGGTCTTCAGCATAGAGCAGCTCATCTGTAATTATCTTGCTTCGCGTAGGAATCAGGCTGTAGGCGCTTTCTATCGAAACGGGACAAAGCAGACGCAGTGCCACAAGTCCCCATAAAAGGCAGCGTATACTCTTCGGCGCTTTTTTCAAAAGCAGGCGCAGCAGGCAAACTGCCAGGATCAGCCAGGAAGCCGAAAGGCTCATATGAAAGACATTCAGAAACAATGTATCTGCCGTCAGCATCGTGCTACACCTCCTCTTCCCCAAAGCTGTCGATCTTGCGGCGAATCTCTTCAACATCCTTGTTGGACAATTTCTTCCGCTTGGTAAATGCGGCAATAAATGCCGGAAGTGAGCCGGAAAAAGTTTCTTCGACAAACTGCTCGCTCTGCCTTGCATGGAACTCTCCCTTGGTCAGGCAGGATGTGACCATGCTGTTTTCATTCTTAAAAATACCGCGGTCACAGAGTTTCTTCAACACGGTATAGGTGGTCGACTTTTTCCACTGTAGCTCCTGCGCACATAAGTGTACCAGCTCTCCCGAAGAGATTGGCTCATTTTCCCAGATCAAATCGGCAAACCGTGCTTCAACAACACCCAGACGCATTTCCTCCATAAAATCTCCTCCTTCCACTTGGTCTATTCCCTATAGATCTATTTTTAGTCTATCACCAATAGACCTGTCTGTCAAGAAAAAGCCGAAGGCAGACAGCCTTCGGCTTTTGTTGTTATGATGATAATTCTTCCACCAGTTCTTCGAGCTGTGGCAAGGTGCAAAGAAGATTGATAGCATCCAACAACCCATTGGCGCTGAGATTGGACGGCAGCTTCAATTTGGCTGCCAATGCTTTGCGCAAATCGGTGCTGTTGGGATGTCCGGAAAGACCTAACTCGTAAAGATCATTCTTTGTGATCTTCTCCCGCACTTCTCCGCTTCTCTCTTCTACGCCGCAGGACAGAATGGCATCGATAATCATCTGATCGGGTACACCTTCAACGCCCAACAGACCTGCCTTTCCCGGTGTGCGCTTACGCTTCTCCTTGCCGGGAATGTCGGGCACATAGGCATGGTAGACCTTGCCTTCCTGTACAGTACTTTTGATATGGTTGCGAATAACCAGACCTGCACCATCAGGATCGGTAAAGACAATGATGCCGCAGGTCTTGGCCAGCATTCGCAGATAGTCCAGCTTTTCGGCATTGCTGAAGATTCCAAAACCTTCGGTCGCAACGATGACAGCATCGAAAATCTGTCCCAATTTGATCTTATCGTACTTGCCCTCGACAATGATGGCCTGTTCCAATCGGATCATGCCTGCACCTCCGCCATACGCAGAATGACAAGCTCCAATACACGCTCGGGGTTGGGGATATTGCTCTTGAGCTCAATATCGGCATTACAGCAGATATCCAATGCCTTGGCTGCCTTTTCAACGGTGGTCTTACGTGCTGCCTTGATGATCTGCCCTGCCGGATACGCCGAGCGGAAACTATAGAGATCGGCAATATACCGTTCGCCCTGTCCTTCCTGCAAAGCCAGCGCCGCAGCATAGACACGCTGCACCTGACGGATGAGTGCCGAAAGGACAGCGATCGGCTCATTCTTCTGCTCCATCAGATCACGGAAAGTGGCCAGCGCCTTGGGGTAATCGTTGGACATGATCTGATCTGTCAGATCGAAAACACTGGCATCCAGAACACGGGATGCAACAGCATCGATATCTGCCCGGGTAATGACCTCACCCTTGGCATAGGCTGCAATTTTATCGACCTCTGTGATCAGATTGGTCATCAGAGAACCGCACAGAAACAGAATATAGTCACATTCACGAGTACCGATTTTCTTCTTATGTGCAGCAAAGCGGCGTGCCAGCCAGTTGACCAGTTCACTGCCCTTGGCACGATCGAACTGCACAACGGTCGCTGCCTTCTCCAGATTCTTGAAAAGATTCTGCCGCTTATCAGGCTTGTAGGTCAGCGCCTCATAATAGAGGATCAAACAGATATATTCGGGAATATCGGCCAGCAGCTTGAGAAACACATCCTTGATTTCGGCGCGGGCTGTACCCAGATCGAGATCACGGATAACGATCAGCTTGCGCTCACTGCCAAAGGGCAGACTTTCGATGGCATCGGTCAGCTGATCGGCCGAAAACTCACCGCCATCAAAAATGGTGATGTTGAACTCGGCAAAACCGCTTTCGGCGATCTGCTTTTCAATGGCATCACGATAATATTCTTTCAGATAGGATTCTTCTCCGTGGAAAATATAGATGGACGCCAACTGACCCGACTTGACCTCTTCCTTGAGTTTCTTCAGGCCTGCACCATCTTCTTTCTTCTTGTTATCATAAGCCACGGGAGATCACCTCTTTTCATAGATAAAAGTCACGACCTCATCGGCGGCCAGCCATTGTGTGGGGCCGTTCCATGTGGTCAGATAATCAAAATTACGTCCTTCTTCGGCGTCACAGGCAATGACCTGCTCCGGTGTGATACGAGAAAACATCTCTCTGCGGCCATGGGCAGAGCCAACCATAGCATCATCCAGAATGACCAGATCAAACTCGCCTTTGGGCATTTCTTCACCCACAGTTGTACCGCAGGCATAGAGAATATCGATATCTTCCCATTGGATATGGAAGCCATATCTCTCCTCTGCGCCGTATGCTGTCATACAGAGATCCCCCATACGGATCTCTTCTCCGGGCCCATAAGATACTTCATTATGATTGTTTTCCCAAGCAGGCATATACGTCCTCCGGGCTGTAAACGCATCGGCATACATTTCATCTACTGTACCACTGAAGAACAGACCATCGACTTTGAGACGCCCCAAGTCATGCTGTCGATCTTCACAGTTTTCGATATAGCCTTCCCGTTCATCCCCAGGCAGCAGAATATAAGCCTTTCTGCCCTGTGACAGGATCATCATACCATCTCCATAGACAGTACAGGTCAATTCTCCTCTGCTCTCTGCAGCAGATATGCCTATACCTGTCACAGTTAAAGCTATAGCAAGAATCAGAACCGGCAGACGCAGACGCGGTCGAATCCGATAACCTATGCATAGCATCAATCCCCATAAAAAGACCAGTGCAACTGCCATTCGATTTTCTGACGAAATAGCTGCAAAAGGCAGTTCTGCCATAAAGGATATCGGCAGAATAAAGAGCTTCAGCAATGGACACAGCAGAACTCTGCTTATGCATCCAGCGGCTGTGGGCAGGAGTAACCAAAGCAGAACTACAGCTGCACCTAATCCCATCAGTACAGAAATCAGCCACAGAACAGCCAGATTGGTCAGCGCCGACAGAATGGATACCCACTCAAAATAACAGACCGTTAATGGTAATGTGGCAAAAGTCGCTGCAATCGACGCACTCATGCCATTCAAAGCCCAATTCGCCCATCGTTTCTCTGTCCATCGGACAGGCAAACAAAGAGAAAGGGTGCGCTTAACAGGTGTGGTAAACAAAAGCAGACCAATAACCGCAGCAAAAGATAGCTGAAGTGACAGCGACACCATCGAATACGGATCAAATATGGCAATGACCATCAGTACCGTCAGGACGGTTGTAATGCCATCATTTTCTCGATCAACTGCAAAAGCCAGGAAAATCATAGCCAACATGAGGATCGAACGAATGACCGGAGGATCCATACCTGTCAGCATACCAAAAATCGTCATCAGGGGCAGGGCAGCAACCGCACCCCAGACGCGACCAAACAGGGCGATCATCGCACCCGAAAGAATGGCCATGTGCAGACCGGAAACCGAAGTGATATGGGATGTTCCGCTGAAAGACAGATCATTGCGCAAAGCATCACTCATACCCTCTGTGCCGCCGGTCAACAAAGAAGCCAGAAGCGCTCCCTCATCTCCGGGCAACAGCTGCTCGATGATCTCTTCACGCACATACTTTGAAATATGCATTGGCAGATAGCGAAGCGACATTCTCTGCGGTCGGGTAATTTCCGGAAGATCAGACATACGCAAAGTCAGAAAGCTGCCTTCTGCCATTTCAGAAAAGAAATATTCATCCGTATCGATCAAAGATATGCGGCCTTCACCGATGAGTAAATCTCCGGGCTGCAGGTCCAGCCCCGTCTGATAAATCAATACCGTTGTCTTCAGGCCTTCACCCACCAACACCGCACGATCAATCGCAGTATAATACTCCCCTTCTCGTGGGTACTGAGTCAATTCTACCGCATAGGTGCCGCGCTCGCCATCCAAAGCCTGTGCAGCTATGTAATCGCCGTAGATCCCGACATAAAATACAAATGCTGCCAACAGACAGGACAATGTGACAGTAGCTGCTGTCTGACGCAAATCGGTCAGCAGCCAAAGAAGAATTGCTGATGTGGCCACAGCAGCGCCGCCATACAGCAATACGTGTCCTGTGGGCAGGCCATAGCACAATGCCCACAGACAAACCGAAAAGGCGGCGGCAAAGCAGGCGAGCTTACGGCTCGCCACCGCCTTGATCCGCCGCCTTTCATATTTCATTTAGGTCTCCCCTTATGCCATGACCTCGTTCAGCTTCTTGCCGCCGAGGATATGGAAATGGATGTGGAAGACGGTCTGGCCGGCATCCGCACCACAGTTGCAGACAACGCGATAGCCGCTTTCCAACTTAGCTTCTGCTGCAATCTTAGGAATGCACTGGAAGATATGACCGACAATAGCGGCATTCTCTTCTGTGATGTCATTCATGCTCTGTGCAATATGTGCCTTGGGAATAACGACAATATGTACGGGAGCCTGAGGAGCGATATCGTGGAAGGCCAGGATCTTGTCATCCTCATACGCCTTGTTGGAAGGGATCTCCCCTGCCGCGATCTTACAAAAGATGCAGTTTTCCATAATCTTGCCTCCTGAATATATTTTGAAATGAATAATTTGTTTTACTTCAGCATGGATGCAACGATGCCGTTGACCGCAGCCATAGCTTCTTCCAGCTTAGAGGGATCCTTACCACCGGCTGTTGCGCTGTCGGGACGGCCGCCGCCGCCACCGCCGGCGATCTTGGCAACCTGCTTGAGGATATTACCGGCATGTGCGCCTGCCTTGACTGCTTCCTTGCCGCAGACAGCAGCAAAGTTGATCTTGCTGTCGCCAACGACACTGGCCAGAACACAGACGATATCTTCACCGCGGTCACGAACCTTATCGGCCAGGTCACGCATAGCATCCATCTCGTCGATCTCGACCTTGGCTGCTACGACCTTGACATTGCCCTCAGCCTTAGCCATACCAAACAGCTCAACTGCCTGAGAAGCAGCGACCTTGGCACGGAGTGCATCCTTCTCATGACCCAGAGTGCGGATCTCCTGCATGACCTGACCTGCACGGCGCAGCAGCTCGGCGGGTGTGGTCTTGAGAGTATCGGCAGCCTGCTGGATACTGTCGTTTGCGGTACGGATGGCATTGATGACCTCGCGGCCTGTGATAGCCTCAACACGACGGACACCTGCAGCAACAGAAGCCTCACTGACGATCTTGAATGTACCGACCTTGGCAGTATTGTTCAGATGTGTACCACCGCAAAGCTCGATGGAAGCATCGCCCATCTTGACAACACGGACGGTATCACCATACTTTTCACCGAACAGAGCCATAGCGCCCAGCTTCTTAGCCTCTTCGATGGGCATCTCGTTGGTCTCGATGGTGTAGCCTTCCATAGCAGCGTTGTTGACCCAGTCTTCAACGGCACGGATCTCTTACTTGGTCATGGCAGAGAAATGTGTGAAGTCGAAACGCAGACGGTCGGGCAGAACCAGCGAACCGGCCTGGTGGACATGATCGCCCAGAACATTCTGGAGCGCAGCCTGGATCAGATGGGTTGCAGAGTGTGCACGGCCGATGGCATTGCGGCGCTCGACATCGATCTTAACCGAAACGGTATCGCCCAGCTTCAGTGTACCTTCGGTCAGCTTACCATAGTGCATGTACTTGCCGCCCTTGTTCTTCTGAACATCGTTGACAGCAAAGACCATACCATCAGCAGCGATAACGCCATGGTCAGCGCTCTGACCACCCATTTCAGCATACATGGGCGTCTTGTCCAGAACGACAATACCCTCAACGCCGGGCATCATAGCTTCTGCCAGCTCGTTCTCAACGACCAGAGCAACGACCTTGGCATCAGCGATCTCGTTGTTCTCATAGCCGACAAAAGCGGTTTCGGGAACTTCCTTGCCGAACTCAACACCCGACCAGCCCAGATCGCCCAGAGCCTCACGAGCCTTACGGGCACGCTGGCGCTGTTCGTTCATCTGCTTATGGAACTCGTCCTGATCAACGGTCATGCCCTGCTCCTGAACCATTTCGATGGTCAGGTCGATGGGGAAACCATAGGTATCATACAGCTTGAATGCATCAGCGCCCGAGAAGACCTTCTCGCCCTTTGCCTGATGCTCAGCCAGCATATCACCAAAGATCTTCAGACCGCCATCGATGGTCTTGGCAAAGTTTTCTTCCTCGATACGGATGATCTTTGTGATGTAATCCTGGCGCTCACGCAGTTCGGGATAGTGACCTTCGTTCTCACGAACAACGGTCTCGCAAACCTCGAACAGGAAGGGATGGTTAACGCCCAGCAGCTTACCGTGGCGGGCAGCACGGCGCAACAGACGGCGCAGGACATAGCCGCGGCCTTCATTGGAAGGCAGAACGCCGTCGCAGATCATAAACATGGAGCTGCGGATATGGTCGGTGATAACACGCAGGGAAACATCCTTTGCTGTGCTCTCACCGTAGTGGGCACCGGTGATCTCGGTGACCTTCTTGGTGATATTCATAACGGTGTCGACATCGAACAGAGAGTAGACATCCTGGCAGACACAAGCCAGACGCTCCAGGCCCATACCGGTGTCGATGTTCTTCTGCTTCAGTTCGGTGTAGTTGCCCTCACC
>JAFYOK010000130.1 GCA_017560175.1 Clostridia bacterium
ATCTGGAAAGATGATCGTGTTTCTGCTTCTGTTTCCCTCCCCTCCCGATAATCTATTGTTTAACACTTGACTTCCCCTATGGTCTAAGGTGTATAATCATTCCTGTAGGAATTTATAAAAAATTGTAAGGAGAGGAAACCATGAAGAACAAGAAATTTATTCTGTTCCTTGCCGTCTGTGTCCTGTTCAACATGGCAGCCAGCTTTGCCCATCCTGTCACCCCCACCCTCATCGTTGAGCGTGGCCTGGACAGCTCGATGTTCGGCGTTGCTCTGGCCGCAATGATGACCATGAACTTCTGCTTCTCCCCCTTCTGGGGCAAGCTGTGCGGCTATATTCCCACAAAGCGTATCATGCTGATCTGCGGCCTCGGTTATGCGGTTGGCCAGATGATCTTCGGCGCTGCCCAGACCGAACTGATGGTCGTTGGCGGCCGTATGTTTGCCGGTATCTTCACCGGCGGCGCATTCACCGCTTTTTCCAACTATGTTGTTAACACCAGCACTTCCGAGAACCGCGGTGCCAACCTGACCACTCTGGTCACTGTCCAGAATGTCTGCGGCGCTCTGGGTTACTTCACCGGCGGTATGCTGGGTCTGATCTCGGTTGAGGCTGCTTTCATCGCACAGGTCATCGTCCTGGCGCTGGCCGGCGTTATGTACTTCTTCATCTGTGAAGACGACACCCCCTATAAGCACAAGCCCGAAAAGCCCCTGTCCATCAAGGAAGCCAACCCCTTCAGCGCCTTCCTGGCTGCCAAGTCTTTCATGACTCCCATGCTGGTTCTGGTTTTTGCCACCGTTGCCATCTCGGCCATCGGTCAGAACAGCTACGAGCAGTGCTTCAATTACTACATCAAGGACATCTTCGGCATGGGTTCTGAGTATAACGGCACCATCAAGGCCGTTATCGCCATCCTGACTCTGGTCCTCAACGCTTCTATCGGCCTGTGGCTGCAGAAGAAGACCGATATCAACAAGACCTTTATCTACGCTCTGATCGCCAATACAGCCATCACAGGCGTTATCCTGGTCTTTACCAACCAGCTGCTCTTCATCGTCGCTTACATCCTGTGGAGCGGTGTCAACGCTCTCCGCCTGCCCATGCTGCAGTCGATGGTCGCCGGCCGTGCCACACCCGAAAACTCCAACGCTATGATGGGCTTCTATCAGTCTATGAACTCCCTCGGCGGCATCTTCGGCGCGCTGTTTGCCGGTCTGATCTATGCCCAGGGCCCCATGCTCCCCTTTATCCTGGCCTTTGTCGCTTTCGGTATCTCTACCCTGATCGGCTTTGTCTACATGGCCAAGTATAAGAAGGAAAAGCAGGCATAACTTCATTGCATCTTTTGTCCCCCGAAAGGGAAACCCTTCGGGGGACTTTTTTCCGCCATAAAAATTATGTGAAAAGAGAGAGAGGTTCTTTTTATGGTCAGTAAAAAGCGCATGTACCTGCACATTGCCATGGTCGGCCTTTATATCATGTGCGGTAACTTTGCCCATCCCATCACCCCCACCCTCATCGTTGAGCGCGGCCTGGACAGCTCCATGTTCGGCGTTGCCATGGCCGGTATGCTGGTCACCAACTTCCTGTTTGCCCCCCTCTGGGGCAATCTGTGCAGCTATATGCCCACACGCCGCATCATGTCGATCTGTGCCATCGGTTATGCCGTCGGCCAGACCATCTTCGGCCTTGCCATCAATGAGGCCATGATTATCGGCGCACGTATGCTGTCGGGTGTATTTGCCGCCGGTATCTTTACCGCTTATTCCAACTACGTCATCAATGTCACTCCCGATCCCATCGAGCGCAACAAGTATCTGACCACCATGCTGACCGTTCAGACGGTCGGCAGCGCCGTCGGCTACTTCATCGGCGGTTTCCTGGGTGTTATCTCCATCGCCGCCGCCGTTGTTCCTCAGGTCGTCATTGCTACTGCTTCGGGCGTTCTCCATTCCATCGTCTGTGTTGACGATACTCCCTACAAGCACAAGCCCGAGCAGCCCCTGCGCCTCAAGGATGCCAACCCCTTCAGCGCCTTTGCCGCTGCCAAGGAGTTCACCACACCCCTGCTGGCCCTCATTTTCATCGTTGTTGCTGTTGCCGGTATCGGCCAGACCTCCTATGAGCAGTGCTTCAACTACGTCATCAAGGATCAGTTCGGCCTGTCTTCGGCCTATAACGGTACATTCAAGGCCATCATCGCCGTTCTGACCGTTGTGGTCAACTCCACCGTCTGCCTGTGGATGCAGAAGAAGACCGATATCAACATCACCTTCCTGCCCGTCTTTGCTTCGGGTGCAGCCCTGCTGGGTGCTGCTCTGGTCTTCCGCGGCAGCCTGCTGCCCTTCGCCGGTATCTACATCGTTTACAATGCCGTCAACGCGCTGCGCGGCCCCATCATCCAGTCGATGGTTGCCGGTCGTGCCACACCCGAGAACTCCAACCGTCTGATCGGTTTCTATCAGGCTATGAACTCGCTGGGCGGCATCTTCGGTGCGCTGTTTGCCGGTCTGATCTACGAGGCCAATCCCGCTTATCCCTTTATCCTGGCCTTCGTCGCCTTTGCCATTGCAACTCTGGTCGGCGTCGTTTACGTCCGCACCTACAAGAAAACCGAAAAAGCATAGTGCAAATTTCACAAGCCCTGACAGATGTCAGGGCTTGTTTTTATGCGGTATTTTGTATATAATCAAGATTGTATTGTATTCCAAAGGAAAGAGGTACCCATCCATGAAAGACAAAAAACTGATGGCCTTCTGGGGAATCGTTGCGCTGTTCTATCTGTCGGCCAACTTTGCCCACCCGGTCACCCCTACACTGATCGTTGAACGCGGTCTCGACAGCTCCATGTTCGGCGTTGCTCTGGCTGCGATGATGTCCATGAGCTTCCTGTTCTCTCCCTTCTGGGGCAAGCTGTGCGGCTATATGCCCACCAAGCGCATCCTGCTCATCTGCTGCATCGGCTATTCCGCCGGCCAGGCCATTTTCGGCGCTGCCCAGAGCGAAGCCGTTGTCGTTGCCGGCCGTATGTTTGCCGGTGTCTTTACCGGCGGCTGCTTTACCGCCTTCTCCAACTATGTTGTCAACACCAGTGATCTGGCAAACCGCGGTTCCAATCTGACCACACTGATCACCATCCAGTCGGTCGCCAGCGCCTGCGGTTACTTTGTCGGCGGTATGCTGGGTCTGATCTCGGTTGAAGCTGCTTTCGGCGCACAGGTCGTTCTGCTCATCCTCTGCGGTGTACTCAGCGCCATCCTCTGCATGGATGACACCCCCTTCAAGCACAAGCCCGAAAAGGCTCTGTCTGCCCGCGATGTCAACCCCTTCAGCGCCTTCCTCTCTGCCCGTGAGTTTATGACCCCCATGCTGGCCATGATCTTCATCATCATCGCCATCTCGGGTATCGGCGTCAACTCGGCAGAACAGTGCTTCAACTACTTCATCAAGGATCAGTTCGGTCTGGGCTCTCAGTATAACGGCACCATCAAGGCGGTCATCGCCGTTGCCATCCTGGCCCTCAACTCCACCCTCTGCGTCTATCTCCAGAAGAAGACCGATATCAACAAGACCTTCCTGCCCATTATGGCTGTCAACACCCTGTGTGTCTTTGGCTTCCTGGTCTTCAAGACACCCATGCCCTTCTTCATCACCTATGTTCTGGCCAGCTGTGTCAACGCGCTGCGCACCCCCCTCATGCAGGCTATGGTTGCCGGCCGTTCCACACCCGAAAACTCCAATGCCATGATGGGCTTCTACCAGTCGATGAACTCCCTGGGCTCCATCTTCGGCGCTCTCTTTGCCGGTCTGATCTATGCACAGGGTCCCCTGCTGCCCTTCATTCTGGCATTCGCCACCTTTGTTGTCGCCTGCGTCATCGGCCTTGTCTACATCGGCAAGTATAAGAAGGAACAGAAGGCATAAGTTTCCCCCTGCTTCTCACCCCCGAAACAAAAGTTTCGGGGGTTTTTCGTCACCTTTTGACACTTGTTATTTACCATCCCCCTCTATATAATGATAGTATTATGATTTAAGGAGAGATTTCCCCATGAAAAACAAAAAGATGCTGGCCTTTTTTGTCGCCTGCACCCTCTTTTCCATGGCCTGCAGTTTTGCCCATCCTGTCACGCCCACGCTGATCGTTGAGCGTGCGCTGGACAGCTCGGTCTTTGGCACAGCCGTTGCCGCCATGCAGACCACCATGTTCCTCTTTTCTCCCTTCTGGGGCCAGCTCTGCAGCTATATGCCCACCCGTAAGATCATCTTCTTCTCTACCATTGGCTACGCCATCGGTCAGGTCATCTTCGGCGCTGCCCAGAACGAAATGATGGTCTTTGCAGGCCGCATCTTTGCCGGCGTATTCACCGGCGGCTGTTTCACCGCATTTTCCAACTATGTCATCAACATTAGCGACTCCAATTCCCGCGGCGCCAATCTGACCACCATGCTGACCATCCAGACCGTTGCCAGTGCCTGCGGTTACTTCATCGGCGGTATGCTGGGTCTGATCTCGGTCGAAGCCGCTTTCATTGCTCAGGTCATTCTGATCCTGGTCTGCGGCGTTCTCTTCTACACCGTCTGTGTCGATGACACCCCCTTCAAGGCCAAGCCCACCGTTCCTCTCACCCTCAAGGCTGCCAACCCCTTCAGCGCTTTTGCCGCTGCCAAGAAGTTCATGACCCCCATG
>JAFYOK010000131.1 GCA_017560175.1 Clostridia bacterium
CTACGGCGGCATGATCGACATGGTCATCATGAGAATCATGGACGTTCTGCTGGCTATCCCCGGCACACTGCTGGCTATCGCCATCGTTGCTTCTCTGGGCTCCAGCATCAATAACCTGATCATCGCCATGTCGGTTTCCGGTATCCCCGGCTTCGCTCGTATCGTTCGTTCCTCTGTTCTGACAGTTAAGGACAACGAGTACGTCGAGGCTGCAAGAGCTATCGGTGCTACCGACAAGACAATCATCTGTGGTCACGTTCTTCCCAACGGTATGGCTCCTCTGATCGTTCAGGCTACACTGCGTGTTGCTAACGTTATCCTGTCGACAGCTGGTCTGTCCTTCCTGGGTCTGGGCGTTCCCGCTCCTCATCCCGAATGGGGCGCACTGCTGACAAACGCTCGTTCTTACATCAGAGACTACAGCTACATGTGCCTGTTCCCCGGTCTGGCTATCATGACAACCATCCTGAGCCTTAACCTGTTCGGCGATGGTCTGCGTGACGCTCTTGACCCCAAGCAGAAATAAGGGAGGTCACAAACTAAAATGAAGAATTCTAAGTATGCAGTTGAAATCAACGACCTGGTCGTTGAGTTCAAGACAGATGAAGGTACTGTCCACGCCCTGAACGGCATGGACCTGAAGGTAGAACACGGTAAGACACTGGGTCTCGTTGGTGAGACCGGTGCCGGTAAGACAACAACCGCTCTGTCCGTTCTGAGACTGATCCCCAGCCCTCCTGGCAAGATCGTCGGCGGTTCCGTCAAGCTGGACGGTGAAGACCTGTTCGCTAAGACAGAAGACGAGATGCGTAAGATCCGTGGTAAGGGCGTTTCCATGATCTTCCAGGATCCCATGACATCTCTGAACCCCGTTCTGACAGTTGAAGAGCAGATCGCCGAAGTTATCGAGCTGCACGAGGACATCAACCATGCTGGTGCTATCCAGAAGGCTAAGGAGATGCTCGAGCTGGTAGGTATCCCCGGCGAGCGCGGTCCTGAGTTCCCCCATCAGTTCTCCGGTGGTATGAAGCAGCGCGTAGTTATCGCTATCGCTCTGGCTTGTAACCCCGACCTGCTGATCGCTGACGAGCCCACAACCGCTCTGGACGTTACAATTCAGGCTCAGGTTCTCGACATGATGAGAGGCCTGAGAGATAAGTACGGCACATCCATGATCATGATCACACATGACCTGGGTATCGTTGCCGAGATTTGCGATACCGTTGCTATCGTTTACGGTGGTAAGGTTATCGAGTACGGTACTCTGGAAGACGTTTACAACAACACACGTCATCCCTATACCGAGGGTCTGTTCAACTCTCTGCCCGACCTGGATCACAGAGAGAACAAGCTGAAGCCCATCAAGGGTCTGATGCCCGACCCCACAAACCTGCCCGAGGGCTGCACATTCTATCCCAGATGTGACTACGCTACAGAGATCTGTAAGACAGTCAAGCCCAAGAAGGTTTACAGAAACGAAGAGCACTATGTTGAGTGCCACCTCTACGATGAGGAAACAGTAAAAACAGGAGGTAAGATTGCCAAATGAGCGAAGTATTACTTGATGTAAAAGGCTTAAAGAAGTATTTCCCTACTAAGAGAGGCATGCTTCACGCTGTTGATGATGTTTCCTTTACAATCGAAAAGGGCAAGACACTGGGTGTCGTAGGTGAGTCCGGTTGCGGTAAGTCCACCACAGGCCGTGCGATCCTGAGACTGCATGAGCCCACCGGCGGCCAGGTTCTGTTCGAGGGCCAGGACGTTGCTAAGCTGAATGCTGCTGAGCTGCGCCACAAGAGAAAGGAAATGCAGATCATCTTCCAGGACCCCTTCTCCTCCCTGAACCCCAGAAAGACAGTTTCTCAGACAATCGAAGAGCCCCTGAAGCTCCATAACATCATCACAGACAAGAATGCTCGTCTGGAGAAGGTTCTGGAGACAATGGAGACCGTTGGTCTGGCTGAGCGTTATGTCAACACATACCCCCACGAGCTCGACGGTGGCCGTCGTCAGCGTATCGGTATCGCCCGTGCTCTGGCTCTGGACCCCAAGTTCATCGTATGTGACGAGCCCGTTTCCGCTCTGGACGTTTCCATTCAGGCTCAGATCCTGAACCTGATGAACGAGATCCAGGAGAAGCGTGGTCTGACATACATGTTCATCACACACGACCTCTCCGTCGTTAACCACTTCTCCGATGATATCGCTGTTATGTACCTGGGCAAGCTGATCGAGAAGGCTCCTTCCGAAGTCCTCTTCAACAACCCCGTACATCCCTATACACAGGCTCTGCTGTCCGCTATCCCCCTGCCCAAGCTGGGTGCTAGAAAGGAAAGAATCCTGCTGAAGGGCGAAATCACATCTCCCATCAATCCCGCTCCTGTCTGCCGTTTCGCAAACCGTTGCGCATACGCTACAGACAGATGCCGCTCCGAGGAGCCTCAGCTGAAGGAAATCGAGACAGGTCACTTTGTCTCCTGCTTCCTCTGCGAGTAATTTCTCACAAGAGTACTGCCGGCACAGGTTATCCTGTGCCGGCTTTTTTATTGGCTGATATGAAATAACCCCCATCCGATTCGGATGGGGGTTTATCTGTATCTATGATTTTATACTCTGTATGTAATCTCCTGCAGATGGTCAAAGTCATCGAGGCAGTCGAAGGTGGCAAAAAGATCCATAGGTGTCTCAGCGCGGCGGATGAGGCGAACGGAACCGTCTTCCATCAGCATCAGTTCGGCCGAGCGCAGCTTGCCGTTATAGTTGTAGCCCATGGAGTGGCCGTGTGCGCCTGTATCGTGGATAATGATCAAGTCACCCTCAGCCACAGGGGGCAGCTTGCGGTCGACGGCAAATTTATCGTTATTCTCGCAGAGAGAGCCGGTGACATCGCAGAGCATTGTCGCTTCGATATTTTCCTTTCCGGGAATCGTGATGTGGTGATAAGAGCCGTACATGGCCGGACGCATGAGATTGGCAGCGCAGGCATCGAGACCAACATAGGTCTTGTAAGTTTCCTTGATGTGCTGTACACGGCTGACCAGATAGCCGTGGGGGCCTGTGATATAGCGGCCCAGCTCGGTGAAAATGGAAATGGACAGACCGCTGGGGGAGATCATGCGCTCATAGACTTCACGGACAGCTGCGCCGACAGCATGGATATCGATGGCCTGCTCTTCGGGACGATAGGGGATGCCGATACCACCCGACAGATTGAGGAAAGAAATCTCAACGCCTGTCTTTTCGCGGATCTC
>JAFYOK010000132.1 GCA_017560175.1 Clostridia bacterium
AGTTTAAGTGTTTTGAGCACATTATGGCATATATAACATAGAAAGACAGGGGCAAAACCGCCCCTGCCATCAGTTTTATTTCGCTGCTTCTAACATATTTTCTATAAAGATACCATAACCACGTGTTGGATCATTTACAAGGACATGAGTCACCGCGCCCACTAACTTTCCATCCTGAATAATTGGCGAACCAGACATCCCCTGGACAATGCCTCCGGTCTGCTCGATCAGATCCTTATCGGTGATCTCGATCATAAAGTTCTTGGATGATCCATCATCTTCGAGGATTTTTGTGATCCTGCCCGCATACCGCTCTACCTTTGCCCCATCGACATTGGAAATAATTTCGATCTTTCCGCATCTGATCTCGTCGGTATCGGCAACCGCATAGGCCTTCTTCCCTGCATAAACAGCCGGATCGGTGATGCGGCCAAAAACACCCTGCATTGTATTTTTAAAAAGTACACCATTATCCTGCCGCAGGTCGAATGTGCCGCTCAACTGCCCCGGCGCACCCGATCGACCTTTGGTCACGGCTATGACCTCCGAGCCCATAATACTGCCATTGTCGAAAGGCATCAGTCCGCCGGTGTCCACATCACAGATGCCATGACCCAAGGCACCAAAATCACCTGTTTCGGGATCAACATAGGTGATGGTACCGATACCGGCCATACTGTCTCGCACCCACGCACCCAGTTTATATCCATTGGTGGTTTTGGCAAGGCCTTCAATATTCACGACCATCTCTTCCCCATTTCTGCGGATGGTCAGCTCGGCTCGTGGCTGCGGCAATGCCGACAACAGATCGGAAAGCTGCTCATTGCATTCAATGGCTGTACCGTTGACTGCCGTGATGACATCGCCGATCTGCAAACCATTCTGCTCAGCCGGAGATATGCATCCAAGCATCTTTTCCGATGCAAACCCAATGACCATGGCGCCGCCCGAAAACATTTTGATACCGGTGGTTCGCCCCAGCGGAATGAGTTGCTTCTCCGCCGCATGGATATCGGCAGACATTACCGGCAATACTAATGCCAGAGCCAGCGCTACTGCACTCAGCTGCGCTATCCATTTTTTAAATTTCAATTTTGTTTTAATAATCTCCACGCTCCCTTCCTGTATTAGTCTATCCAACAGGACGAGCGTTTGCCTCTATAAATGATGCCATTCGCGGAAGTTCATAAACATAACAAGAAAAGCCCGGCTATCACAGCCGGGCTTTGTCTTATGCCAAAAACTTCTTTTAAATTAGAGAGAGTTGGACGAACCGAGGACGTTTCTGATCTTGTGTGCGACCATAGCCTTCAGAGCTTCACGGCCGGGTGTCAGGAACTGTCTGGGGTCGAAGTGTTCGGGATGCTCGATCAGGTGCTTACGAACAGCAGCTGTCATGCAGATACGCAGGTCGGAGTCGATGTTGATCTTGCAGACGGCCATCTGTGCAGCCTGGCGCAGCATTTCCTCGGGAATGCCGATGGCATCGGGCATCTTGCCGCCGAACTGGTTGACCATAGCGACAAACTCCTGAGGAACGGAAGAAGCACCGTGCAGAACGATGGGGAAACCATCGATTCTCTTCTGGATATCTTCCAGAATGTCGAAGCGCAGACGGGGCTTCTGACCGGGCTTGAACTTATAAGCACCGTGGCTTGTGCCGATGGCAATAGCCAGAGAGTCAACACCTGTGCGTGCAACAAACTCTTCGACCTGTGCAGGATCGGTGAAGCTTGCGTCTTCTGCGGAAACGTTGACATCGTCTTCGATGCCGGCCAGCTTACCCAGCTCGCCTTCAACGACAACGCCTCTTGCGTGTGCATAGTCAACGACCTGCTTTGTCAGCGCGATGTTGTCTTCAAAGCTATGCTTGGAACCATCGATCATGACGGAAGAGAAGCCGCCGTCGATGCAGGACTTGCAGATCTCAAAATTCTCGCCGTGGTCCAGATGCAGAGCCAGGGGCAGACCTGTCTCAGCGATAGCAGCCTCGACCAGCTTGACCAGATAGTTGTGCTTGGCATACTTTCTTGCGCCGGCAGAGACCTGCAGAATGACAGGGGACTTTTCCTCTGCGGCGGCTTCTGTGATGCCCTGGATGATCTCCATATTGTTTACATTGAAGGCACCGATGGCGTAGCCGCCCTTATAGGCCTTTTCAAACATTTCTTTTGTGGTTACGAGTGGCATGTTGATTCCTCCAAACCTATTATGATATCTCTATTCTACCAGTTTGAAACAAAATATTCAATAGAGAGAATCCCTGTCATTGTATTTTGTTTGCAAATATGGTAGACTTAAATTGATTACTATAGATCATTCGATCTTTCATATTTGAACGGAGGTTTTATACATGTCTCTTAAAGGCGCATGCATCTTCGGCCAGTCGGGCGGCCCGACATCGGTCATCAACGCCAGCGCATACGGCGTTTTCAGCGAAGCTCTCAAAAACCCCAACATCACCCGTGTCTTGGGCGCTGCCAACGGCATCAAGGGCGTTCTGAACGACAATCTCTATGATATCGGTCAGGAAGACGCTTTTGAACTGGAGCTGCTCAAGAACACCCCCTCCTCGGCTCTCGGCTCCTGCCGTTATAAGCTGAAGGATCCCTCGGTCGATGATACCGACTACAAGCGCATTCTGGAAATCTTTAAGAAGTACGATGTCCGCTACTTCTTCTACAATGGCGGCAACGACTCTATGGATACCTGCAATAAGGTCTCCAAGTATCTGCTGAGCCAGGGCTACGAGTGCCGCGTTATCGGTATTCCCAAGACCATCGACAATGACCTGTTCGGCACAGACCACTGCCCCGGCTTTGGTTCCGCTGCCAAGTATATCGCTACAACCTGCGCAGAGATCTATCGTGACGCTACTGTTTACGATACAGGCGCGATCACTGTCATCGAAGCCATGGGCAGAAATGCCGGCTGGCTGACCGCTGCTTCGGCTCTGGCAGAAGTTTCCGGCTGCGGCCCCGATCTGATCTACCTGCCTGAGCTGCCCTTCGACCTGGATGCTTTTGTTGTCAGAGTCAAGAAGGTCTACGAAGAGAAGGGCAACTGCGTTGTCGCTATCTCCGAAGGCATCAAAGATAAGGACGGCGTCTTCATCGCAGAGTACGCCAACAAGGATGCTAAGGCTGACGCATTCGGCCACAAGCAGATGGGCGGTTCCGCTGCCTACCTGGCAAACTGCGTTAAGGATGCAACCGGCGCCAAGGTCCGCGCCATCGAGTACTCCCTCATGCAGCGCTGTGCTGCACACTGCGCTTCCAAGACCGACGTTGATGAAGCTGTCCTGATGGGTGCTGAGGGTGTCCGTGCTGCAGTTGCAGGCATGACTGACAAGATGGTCGCTATCAGCCGCGAAGAAGGCGTTGACGGCTACAAGGCTAAGGTCGAAATGCTGCCTCTGACCGTCGTTGCCAACACCGAAAAGAAGTTCCCCCTGGAGTGGATCACAGAAGACGGCGCTGGCATCAAGAAGGATTTCTTCGACTATGCTCTGCCCCTGATCGCCGGCGAGAATCCCTATACATGGGAGCAGGGTCTGCCCCGCTTCGCCAACCTCAAGAAGATCAAGGCTGAATAATTCCCTGTTTCAAAGAGCCGATGGAGGATATCCATCGGCTCTTTTCTTATATTTTTATCTGCAAAAAGCAAAAGGCCATGTAAAGGTTTTATTCTTTACATGGTCTTATTTTATTGCGTTTATCTCAGCTCTTTGTCCTTTTCACTAAGCCATAAATCAAGAATATCCTCTACATCCCAGCGACGCAACGGAATGGCATCGGGCGCAACCGTGCGCAGCTCCTCGGGCAGCTCACCCACGGGCATCCAGCGACATTCATCTTTGAGCAGGCCGAAAACTTCCAGACCTTCGGGAATCTCATAAAGAACACCACGCTCAAAATCACCCCAATAGGAAACAAAAATATCCTTGAAGAGCGCCGATGCTTCCCAATAAACCGGCTTGGCATTTTCATCCGCTTCCAGGCTCAACAGTGCATCCAGCAGACCGCTGTAGTACCAGGAGAGATCTTCCATGGGATAACGGAACCATGCCCATACGGCTTCACCCATCTCATCAAAGTCGCGCCACAGGCTTCGGAGTGCTGCAACCAGATCGGCCAGAACAATCAGCTTATGATCGCGGTCACTTTCACGAATGGCATTGTGCATCTCTTCCCACTGCTTGAGATGATCTTCTTCTCCTTCTTCCAGCGCATAAGGAGCAACCAGCTCGGCAACTTCCTGTCCATAGTTCTCCACGATTTCTTCTGTAGGAATATCGCCGCTGTACATCAAGCCTGCAACCAACACAGGAACTTCCGCACGCATGCTCTGCAGCACCTGCAGGGCTTCCAGTGTCAGCAGGATCGACGGACGACCTGCATTCCACTGGGTGCGTCCTGCCTGGCGCTGTACAGCGTGACAGATGGCACGATCCAACATGGTGTTTTCGTTGTGCGGACAATTCATGCAGCGCTCACTACGCTCCTGCACATCGCTTTCGGTCAGCCACTCACCTTCTCCTCCACGAGGTACTCGCCCGCTCTTAATCAGCTGGACAGTAGATGTGCAATCCTCTT
The DNA here is from genome assembly GCA_017560175.1 of Clostridia bacterium. Lineage (GTDB taxonomy): Bacteria > Bacillota > Clostridia > Oscillospirales > Butyricicoccaceae > RGIG1902. The sequence goes on from JAFYOK010000132.1 coordinate 4,596, forward strand.
TCTGGATCTCTTCGTCATATAAAGGGCAATAGAAACCGCCCTGTTCTTTTTCTTCATGCATTGGTTCTTTATCCTCCGGGGTTCTTGGGTAAAAGAGGCCCGTGCAATCATGCACAGGCCCCGATAAAATCAAAAGTTTGGCTTAGTAACCGGCCTTGCGGTCGACCAGGTTACGCATGGGCTCGCCCTTGGAATAATGCTCAATATTCTCAAGGAACATATCGACGACCAGATCACGGGTAACGTCCAGGGTCATATTGCCCGAAACATGGGGAGTGATCAGGACATTGGGGGCATTCCACAGTGCATCGTCTACAGGCAGGGGCTCGGGAACAACAACGTCAAGAGCTGCGCCCTTGAGCTTGCCCGACTCCAGTGCAGCGATCAGTGCAGGCTGATCGACAGCCCAGCCACGACCGACATTGATCAGATAAGCGCCATCCTTCATCAGTTCCAGACGGCGAGCATCGATAAGGTGTGTCGTTGCATCTGTGCCGGGAACACACAGTGCTACGATATCCGCACCCTGGATGGCTTCATCCAGCTGGTCGATGGTATAAACTTCATCATAGGCAGCATCACCGGGCTTCTTTGTGCGGCGGACACCACGGATGCAGGCTGCACCCATCGCCTTGGCGCGACGTGCAAAATTGGTACCGATGTCGCCCATGCCGACAATGGTGATGGTGGAACGCATGATGGAGTCGATTTCGCCAATGATACCCCAGCCATGCTTTGCAGTCTGCGCCATATACTCAGGCATACGACGCATCATCATCAGTGCAACACAGATCATGTGCTCGGCGATGGTGACACCGTAACCACCTGCAGAGTTGGTAACGATTACATCGGGATTGGGATAGATCTCATCACTGGTGAACTTATCAACACCTGCGAAAGAACAAGCCAGCCACTTGAGGGATTTGTCTGCTGTGATGGCTTCCGGCTTAAAATTGCCGAAAAGGATCTCGCAACCATTGCTGCCCTGCAGTGCCGCTTCGTCTGTTTCAAAATAAACTACTTCATGACCAAAGGCCGATGCCTTTGCTTCGATTCTTGCCTTCAGGCCTTCATCCAGGAAAGCCGCATTGATGCCGATTTTTGCCATGTTGATTTCCTCCTGTGATTTTCTATCTGTATGGTTTTACTTTTCTTTGCTATGTCGTTCTTCCCGCTTGATCTCAATAAGAATGCCATTCAGTTCACCACCCATAATCAGCATGGTGGCCACCAACTGCAGCCAGACCATCAATACCATAATGGCCGTCAATGAACCATAGATCAGCGAATAATTGGATATATGAGAAACATAATAGGAAAATATGCCGGTGACTACAGTAATACCCAAGCCGGAAAAAACCGCACCGGGCAATGCTTTTGAAAATGAATACCGACCGCTGGGAACAAGGTAATAAAACCCACCCAGCATTAAAAAGATATAAGTCGGCAGTAATACAAACTTGAGCAGACGCAACAGCGCTGAGATACTCTCGGGAATATAAAGATAACCCTGCAGCATCTCAATGACCAGTTCTCCTCCCCATACCAACAGGCAGAGCGCAAAAACCGACAGAAGAAAAACTGCAGAAAAAACAGCGGCAGTCACATAATTGATGATACCCGCCTTGCGGATGGCATAAGCCTGACGTACGGATGTCAGTAAAGAGTCTAAAGCACGTGTCAACGCATACAAGGTCATAAACAGACCGACAAAGAAGATATAGGGCGCATCGATTTCTCCGATATATACCAGATAATCAACAACGATCCCGATCACCTCTCCGGGCAGCACACCTTCAAACCGCTGCAGAATATAAATAATATCCACATTAAAACGGCTGATGATGGTATTGGCCAGAATGACCAACGGAAAAAGAGAGAAAAACAGAAAGAAGGCCAGTTCGGCCGCTGACCGCGTGACACTATCGTAAAAATAGCGTCTGACCATTCGGCTGCAAATCTTAATCGCTTTCTCCATCATCAGGATACCCTTTCCCTTTTGCCGCGGTCTGCCACTCAGTCATAGAACGGTAAAATGAGTATATGCATCAAACACAATTATTATAGCAGATGACTGCTTTTCTGTAAAGGTTGCCGAACACCTTTGACAAAAACTCTATCTTTTTATACAATACTACCATCGGATATTCGGAGGTGTGTACCCATGGAGTCTTATTATATTTCGATTTCATCCCCCATCGGTTCACTTTGGTTGTGCCAACAGGAGGATGCCTTGGTTGGTATTTATGGTGCTGTTCCTGTTGATTTGGAGCAATATGAAGAAAAATCAACACCGCTGCTTGAAGAGGCCTCAAAACAGCTGAAAGAATATTTCTGCGGCACGCGTAAAATCTTCGATCTTCCGCTCTCTGCAAAAGGCACCCCTTTCCAGCAGGCCGTCTGGGAAGCCCTTCGTCAGATTCCCTACGGCGAGGTGCGCTCTTATAAGGAGATTGCCCAGACCATTGGTCGGCCCAATGCCTGCCGCGCCGTCGGTCAGGCCAATAACAGAAATCCCCTGCTCATTGTACAGCCCTGCCACCGTGTCGTTGGTTCCAACGGCAACCTGACCGGTTTCGCCCATGGACTCGACGCAAAAGCATTTTTATTGAATCTGGAATCAAACTTCAAATAATCAAAAAATTACTCTGCAGATATTCCATTGCAACCCTGCACTCTTCCTCATCATGCTGCATCTCCCCTGCCCGAGCTGCCGCAATAACGATCAAGGAGCGGTCTAACAGTTCCACATTCATGTCCATTTCCTTTATATAAGCTGTAGTAAGTGCATCTCGCAAAGTATCTTCTACACCTTCTGCAGGCACATACTTTAACAAAAAAACAGTACGTGCAATATCAAGGACCGGATGGCCACAGGCTACATTCATAAAGTCGATTACCCAGAAAGCTTCATTGCTGTACAGCAAATTATCGGGATGAAAATCTCCATGACACAATCGATCTCCGCTGGGCAATTCAGCCAGAATCTTCAGAATCTGCTGCTTCTCTCCTTCTGCAATGCACTGAGCCCGAAGAATATTTTTCTGTAGAATATCTTTATAGTTTGGCAACCCCGTCCCCATGCAGCGAAGCATGGTTTTATGCGTTTCCGCCAGTTGTTTTGCCATTCCACAGATGTTTTTCTCTTTCAAAAACAACTCCAACGAGGAAGATCCATCTATGCGCTCATACAGGATGCCCATACGATGATCTGCTTCGATTTTCCCATAACACTTTGCCACAGGAATATCCAGATTTTGTATACAAAGGGCATTCTCATATTCTTTTCTTGCATCATCTTCATGACCTCTATAGAATAGTTTCAGCGCTAAATCTGTATCCCACGCAAAAACTTCAGCTGTTTTCCCTTTGCCCAAAAGCTCTCCAATCATATTCTTTTCCTCTGTTTATATAAAAAGCTCCGTATTAAAACGGAGCTTTTATATTCTATAATTTTATTTATCATTCTTAATGCCGAAGACCTTTTCCATGGCTGCAAGACCTGTCGGGGTGATGGCAAGGCCGCCTTCTGCGGTCTCTCGCAGGCAGGAAGGCATCATGCTGCCGATCTGGAACATGGCATCAATAACTTCATCAGGCGGAATGAAGCTGGCGATACCCGACAGCGCCATATCGCAGGCTGTGATCGCCATCGAGGCATAAACACCATTGCGCTTGATGCAGGGAACTTCGACCAGACCTGCAACAGGGTCGCAAGCCAGACCAAGAGAGTTCTTGAGGGCCAGCGCTGCGGCATTCATAACCTGACGATTATTGCCGCCCAGCAGATAAGTCAGCGCACCGGCTGCCATAGCAGCTGCACTGCCGCACTCGGCCTGGCAGCCGCCGGCTGCACCCGAAACAGTAGCACGTGTGGCGATGACCGCACCGATGCCCGAGGCAACGATCAGACTGTGGACGATATCACTGTCCATATAGCCGAACTCTTCCTGTGCAGCGATCAGTACGCCGGGCATGATGCCCGAAGCACCGGCTGTGGGTGCCGCTACAATGACACCCATAGAAGCATTATACTCATTGGTCGCAATGGCATAGGCAATGGCCTTTGCATTAAAGTCACTGAGCAGTGTACGGCCGGTTTCAATACGGGAATAATACTTGTAGGCATCACCACCGGTCAGACCACTCAGCGAGCGGCCATTCTCCTTCAGGCCGGCACGAACAGCATTACGCATGACTGTATAGGTCTGCTCAACGCGCTTGACGATCTCCTCGATGGGTGTACCGCTATCGTGGAACTCACTCTGCAGAATATACTGCCAAAGTGCCTGGTGATTTTTTTCTGCACCTGCAAGGATCGATTCAATGCTTGAGATTTTCATTTGTGCTTCACCTTTTTCTTAGAACTTTTCAATGGTAACAACACCGATGACATTCTCCAGCGCTTCGACCTTGCTGACGGTCTCCTGATCGACAGGAACATCGGTTTCAATGATGATAACGGTACCGCCGGCACGATGTTCTCGATCGAGATACAGTGTGGCAATATTGTAACCGGCACCGCTGATAACACCGGCAATGCTATGGAATACACCAATAACATCGCGGCCAAAGACGATCAATGTGTCGGCGCTGCATCGAACCGAGACTTCAAAACCGTTGATCTCGGTCAGCTGAATGGCACCGCCACCTACCGAGCTGGCACGCAGACGCAATGTACCGCCATGCTCCGACTCGGCTTCGATGAGTACGGTATTGGGATGATAACGGGGATTGTCATCGGTACGGATAGAGTAGTCCAGCCCCATCTCGGGAGCCAGTTCCAAACTCTTGCGGACATTGGGATCAGCTGTGCCAAAGCCCAACAGACCACCGACAACCGCCTTGTCGGTACCGTGACCCTTATAGGTGGTCGCAAAAGAACCATAAAATGTGATCTTGGCCTTTACGATCTTATCTTTCAGAATACTTCTGCAAGCAAGACCGATACGTACGGCGCCTGCTGTATGGGAAGACGACGGGCCGACAGTGATCGGACCCAGCATATCAAACATGCCTACCGCCATGTTGCACCTCTTTCATGCTGCCACCGGGCAGCGGATATATGCAGTAAAGAAACGTTTATCCAAAAATTGATATATTTTAGTCCAGGAAGTCCTTGAGCTTCTTGGAGCGGGAAGGATGACGCAGCTTGCGCAGCGCCTTCGCCTCGATCTGACGGATACGCTCACGTGTAACGTTGAACTCGGCGCCGACCTGCTCCAGTGTCTTGGGATGACCGTCATCAATACCAAAACGCAGACGGAGGACCTTCTCTTCGCGCTCGGTCAGAGTCTTGAGAACCTTGGTCAGCTCTTCACGCAGAATGGTATTGGAAGCGGCATCGGCAGGTGCCAGTGCATCTTCGTCGGGAATAAAGTCGCCCAGATGGCTGTCTTCCTCTTCGCCGATGGGAGTTTCCAGAGAAACAGGTTCCTGGGCGATCTTGAGGATATCACGAACCTTCTGTACGGGAATATCCATCTCGTCTGCAATCTCTTCAGGGCTGGGATCGTGGCCCAGTTCCTGCAGCAGCTGACGGGATACACGAATGACCTTATTGATGGTCTCGACCATGTGGACAGGGATACGAATGGTTCTGGCCTGATCGGCAATGGCACGTGTGATGGCCTGACGGATCCACCATGTTGCATAAGTGGAGAACTTATAGCCCTTGGTGTAGTCGAACTTCTCAACAGCCTTGATCAGACCCAGATTACCTTCCTGAATCAGATCGAGGAAGAGCATACCGCGACCGACATACTTCTTGGCAATAGAAACGACCAGTCGCAGGTTGGCTTCCGCCAGACGCTTCTTGGCATATTCATCGCCTTCCAGCATACGCTTGGCCAGCTCGGTCTCCTCGTCACTGGACAGCAGGTTGACCTTACCGATCTCCTTCAGGTACATACGGACAGGGTCATCGATGGCCAGACCTTCCGCCAGGGTATTGTCGTCGGGGATCTCTTCTTCTGTCAGATCGTCACTGTCGATGAAATCATCATCATTGTCGATGGCTGCAGGCATGATGTCTTCATCCATGATGATATCAACGCCCATCTTTTCCAGCGCATCATACATGGCATCCTGCTGTTCGTTTTCCATCTCCATTTCTTCGATGATCTTATTGACCTCTTTCATGGTGACTTTGCCACTCTTGCGGCACTTTTCAACGAACTCCTGTACCAGTTCGGTTTTATTGACTACCTTTGTCTCGTTATTGTCTGCCATAATCCTATCCCTTTCTTTCTCGTTTGCGGCTGAGCACTTCCAGCAGACGGTCGTCACCCTCGGTCTGCTTTTTTGCATGTTCTTCTTTGATGACCGCGATGTAATCGACCAGTTCCTTTTCTGCGTCGGAGGACGCTACCTTTGCCGAAAGTACGTGGGTCAGATGACGGATCTCAGACTCTTCAAGTCCGGCCATAACAGCTGCAGGCCGGATCTCGTGTCCGCTTTCTTCCATGCTCAATGCTTTTTCATATATTCTCGCCAGAAAATCTGATGAAAACTCTGTAGGAGCGATCATCTCTCCGGCCTTTTGTAAAAGCTCCTGATCATCGAGAACGATGGTCAACAGCTTCTCTTCACAGATCGCCGATCGCGGATTCTCATACCGCAGGCCGGTTTCTTTAGGCTGGACAGCCCGAACCGGACGCAGTGCTTCGCTTTCGGTCTTTCTCTTTTCCTTTCGCATGGCTGCGCTGAAGGCACGTTTGACCTCAGCAGCCATGACCGCCGCAGTGATCCCGGCCTGCTGCGCCACCATGTGGCTGAGGATCTCTCGCTCAACAGGACTCTGGACCGATGCAATATACGCAGCGGCTTCTTTTAAGTATTCAACTTTCTGTGCATCGATTTCGAGCACATACTTATTTTTAATCACGGCCAGGCGGTATTCGCTGTCGCTCTGGGGCTTGTCCAGCAGCAACTGAAATGCTTCCCGTCCGTTCTTTTTAATAAATTCATCAGGGTCTTTGGCACCCGGAATGCGAAGCACCTTGACCTCCAATCCTGCCCGATTGAGCAGGTCGATGGCCTTCTGCGCCGCCTTCTGACCGGCTGCATCAGAGTCATAGCAGATGATGACTTCTTTTGCATACCGACTCATCAGCTTGGTCTGATCGGGCGTCAGTGCAGTTCCCAACGAAGCCACCGCATAATCAAATCCGGCCTGATGCAGGGCGATGACATCCATATAGCCTTCGGCCAGGATCAGCCGCTCTTCCTTGCTCTTTTTTGCAAGATTGATGGCAAACAGATTCCGGCTTTTATTGAAGACCGGGGTATCACCCGAGTTAAGGTATTTAGGCCCATCTCCTTCCATCACACGGCCGCCAAAGGCAATAACATTGCCGCGGATATCAATGATGGGAAACATAACACGATTGCGGAAGGCATCATACACACCGCCCGATTTGTTCTTTCGGGCCAGCCATGCCGATTCCAATTCGTATTTGGTAAATCCTTTGTCCATCATAGCTCGACAGAGCCTGTCCCATTCGGCAGGTGCATAACCTAACCCGAAGGATGTGATGGTCTTTTTGCTGAGACCGCGTCCCAGCAGGTATTCCAGCGCCCCTTTCCCCTCCGGGCCCATCAGACAGGCATGGAAGAAACGGGCAGCTTCTTTATTGAGGGCATGCAGACGCTCGCGATGCCGACGTGCAGCATCGTTTCCTCCCTCATCTTCCGGGACAGTCATACCGTACATATCCGCCAGCAATTTGACTGCTTCCATGAAGGGCAGGTTTTCTTCCTTCATAATAAAGGTGATTACATTACCGCCCTCGCCGCAGCCAAAGCAGTGGAAAAACTGCTTAT
>JAFYOK010000133.1 GCA_017560175.1 Clostridia bacterium
CAGAGAAGGAATTTTATAAGTTCAATGGTGATGGTCTGCGTTATGAGATCGTGGAATTTCTTAATCTGATCACACAGGGCAGAATGAACGATTCGGCTTGTCAGCTGTCCGAGCAGATCGCAGCAGCTCTGGAGCTTTATCGTAATGGAAGCAACACCACGACCATATATTAAGTTTCGTTGAAACCCTCTGTTTCAAAGCCGAAGACACTTTTCAACAAAGAAAACTCAAAAAATTGAAAGCGAATTGCTGATCATAGAAAAGTATCGCTGAAAATATATGCTCCCTCCATGAGAGACGGTAAGAAAAACTGTCTTCATCGAGGGAGTTTTTTGTTTGAACTCAAACTGGCTGACAGACATGAAGTTTTGGGTCAACCATGGCCTCCCCTACTGCGCGACATTCTCTGCCCAGTGGTATTGCGTGCGTCCGTTTTCGGTGACCACGCGGATCATACCCAGGCGGACATAGGCCTGTACAACATCGGAGGACACCAGCTGGCCATCGACATTTTCCAGAATCTCCATCTGCCCGTTCTGCTTGCGCAGCCAGTTCATGTAACCCTCGGCATTGTTTGCCACCTGCTTGTCGGTAAAGTTGCTCTTGTGTCCCGACAGATAAGCGTAGGCATTTTCATAATCGCTGATGCCCAGCTTGACCATCTGCTCAAACAGGGAAGTCTCGCTCGTTGCCGAGCTGCCGGAACTCTTACTGCTCGAACCGGAAGATGTGGTCTTTGCAGTCAGCTGTGTCTTATACAGATTCGCCATATTCTGGTAGGTGGTTTTCTCTGCCAGCATACCGGCTGATTGCAGCAGACTGTCGGAAGGCATCTGCCCGGCCCTGATCATTTCCATGGCCACCTGATAGGCCTGCTTCTGTGCCTGCTGCTGTGTAGTATAATCCCATTCCTGCTCGGCACGGGCGGCATCGTAGGTCTTTTCCCCATTGTACATACCGGTCAGATCGGCCTGCTGCATGGCCAGTTTTTCCGCCTGCAGCTGCTGATTATCCTCATACTGCTGCAGCTCCCAAAGCTGGGAAAGCTGCTGCTGGGTCAGCTGCAGCAGGGCATCTGCCTTGCGAAACTCTCCCTGGGCGCGCAGATCGGCGATCTGTCGGTTGGTTTCGGTCGCCAATGCCTGCCGCTGCTGTTCAATGGTCTGCCGCCCCTTGGATGCTGTATTGGAGATGCTGTCATACTGCCGCGCTGTGATACCGCCGCGGTCACCTCGTGCTGCTGCATAGAGGACCTGACGGTCACGAGCCTGGGCTTCGTCGAGATCGACTTGCGCCTGTCGGGCATCAAAGTCTTTCTGTGCATCGGCCTGTGCCTGCTCCAGCTGAGCAACAGCCGAGGCGACAGATCCATCGATGGAGGCTTCTTCTGTCTCGCGCATCTGGGCATAGAGGCTTTCGATGGCAGCTGCATCCATACGGCTTCTGGTTTCATCGGCTTTGTTCGGCGTATTCCTTTTAATATTACTTACAGAAACTGCCATGCTTTATTCTTCCTTCTTTGCAGCACGCAGCGCCATCACAGCAACCTCTTCACGGGTGGCAAAACTGCCGGGACGCTTGCCATCGGTGATGCCGCGCCGGATGGCTTCTGCCATTTCGGTACGCGCCCACGCGCTGACAGCGGCCTTCTCACGACGGGAAAGGTAGTCGTCCATCATTTTATCAAACTGTTCCTGAGTCATCTCATGCTCCTTCCATGTTTTTTTGAAGTTTTCGGGGGTGCGGTATCGGGCAAGGAGGGTCTTGCAGCTGCTGCCCGGCAGATATTCGGGCAGCTCAAAGTGGGGCTTGTCGACAAAGGATTTAAAGTCGCCGCCCCAGCAAAGTCCCAGTTTTTTGCCGATCTGTCCGCATTTTTTAAACCATCCGTCATTGTCGGCATAGGCGCCCTTGCCGTCGTTTCGATAGATGTCAAAGGCGACACCCCAGTTGTGGGGCGAGTTGGGATATCTGCATTTTGTAACAATGACGCCGGGCTTGGTGCGTCCCTGGGCGTAGAGGTCGTCCTGCTCGGCTTTGGTGCGCCAGGTCTGGGAAATGCCCACGGTCAGCCCCTGTTTTCTGCATTCTGCAATAAAGGTTTCGCAGATTTCCTGCAGCTGAGGGTGTAAAAGTGTTGTATCTCTGGATATATGGTATCCCTCCTTTTTTAATTGAAGGCTTCCCATTTGGGGAAGGCTAATGTCAACGGACGGTGCGGCAGCATAAAGCGTTGCGGGGTTTCTAAGGGGGGAATTCGCAACACCCCTTAGCCATCCTTTGCCTACTTTCCCATGGTGGGGAAAGTAGGGCCTGGGTTTGGGGCGGCAGCGCCCATGAGGGGGTTGACGGATGCTCGGCAATGGACGTCAGCGGTCTCGGCCAATCCTCAGTCGCCTTGACAGGCGACAGCTCCTTTCGAAAGGAGCCTTCAAAGCGGAAAGGATCGAATAGACAAACCCCTCAGTCTGCTCCGCAGCCAGCTCCCCTTGGCAAAGGGGAGCCTTAGTCCCTCATCCGCCACCCTACGGGTGCCACCTTCCCCCAGGGGAAGGCTAATGGCGCACAACCTTACGCATCGCTCATCGACCGAACCTTGCGCAGCTCAGTTCGGTCACAGGGAGGAGCTGTAAGCTGCTTTTATTGCACCGAGCAGGAGCTTATCCGTGCTACTTGTCTGATCGACCCGGGTTTGGCGCTATGCGCTTGCCCGGGATATGGGGTCAAGGGGCGTTGCCCCTTGCATCTTTTGCCTACTTTGCGATGGGGCAAAGTAGGAACGGGGTTTGGGGTGTTAACGCCCATGAGTAAGCTAACGGAAGCTGCCGTCAACGATGACGGCCAATCACCCGTCACTCTCTTTCATACCCATAGGGCACTTAAAGAGGGCTTTGAAACAAATACGGCCGAATGGCCGACCGTTGCCTTTCTCCATCTGTCGTGGTAAAATATAAGGTAACAAACAAATGCAGAACAGGAGCGACACCTATGCAAGCCATCCTGCGTATCATAAATGAATACGGCATCCGTGACCACCTGCTCCACGGCAATACCGTCCTCCGCGAAGGCGGATTCTCCTTCTTCCCTCAGGGAGAAGGCTGGGCTTTTTCGTCGGCCACCCCCATTACCCATAACGGCAAGCCCTCTGTCGGCGGCCTGCTGCAGATCAACGACGTGCTCATGCTCAATCGATCGACGGCTGCCATGCTGGTGGAAGTCCGCAGCGGCAAGGTCATGGTCACCGCCTACAGAGACAGTCTGACCATCGGCCGCAAGCCTGATAACCACATCGAACTGCAGGATCCCATGATCTCGGGTCACCACTGCGTCATCGGTATTCAGAATGGCCGCGCCTACATCCGTGACCTGGGCAGCACCAACGGCACTTTTGTCAACGACCGCCGTGTCGGTTCGGCCTGGCTCAATCCCGACGATATCCTCAAGATCGGCAGCTATCGATTCAAAGTCGGCAAGCATCTGATGCTGGAAAATGCCGACCGCAAGGCAGTTTTCCATGTCACCGCTCAGCCCTGGAACCCGGCAGAACTCTTTGCGCGCAAGCCCTACCCCTGGTTCTCCCGTGCGCCGCGCATGAGTATCCAGCTGCCTCATCTCAGCCTCCGCATCGAATCGGCCCCCACCATCGGGGACAAGCCCTCGCTGGGTATGCCCGGCCTGGCCCTCAGCCCCCAGATGATCGCCATGAGTCTGGGCATGCAGGCCCTCCGCTATGGCCTGGGCCGCCGTAAATATAACCAGCAGGAGCAGCAGCGCGCCGAAATCTATGCCAACTATCTGGCCGGCATCGAAGGTCAGCTGCAGAACCACGCCGCCCGGCAGCGTGCTGTGGAAGAAAAGCTCCATCCCACCACAGCTGCCATCCTGGAGCGCCCCTTCGGCCCCTCGGCCGACCTGTGGGAGCGCAGCCCGGCCGACAGCGATTTTCTCACCCTCCGCCTGGGTACGGGCACCGTACCGGCTGCCGCCCATGTGGACATTCCGCCCCAGCGCCTGACGCTGGAGCCCGATGAGCTGGACCAGGTTCCGGCACAGCTGGCCGACCGCTATAAGAATGTTGATAACGTCCCCATCTGCTGCGACCTCATCCGTCACGGCAGCTGCGGCATCGTGGGCGATCGCAATACCGCTGCCGCTCTGATGCAGAGTATGGCAGCCCAGATCGCCGCCCTCCACAGCTATGATGAAGTCAAGATGGTGGTACTTTTCCCCAAAGCAGAACAGCAGAGATGGCAGTGGATGCGTTGGCTGCCCCATTGTCAGAGTGGCGACCGCCGCGTGCGTTATCTGGTCTGCGGCGGCGATGGGAAGAATGTCCTCAAAGAGCTGGAAACCGCCGTACAGAAGCGCCTGGACAACCGAAATCAGTGGACTTTTGGCCAGCAGAACCGCAATCTGCCCCATTATGTCTTTCTTGTGGCCGATCCCGGCCTGCTGGAAGGCTCGCCCATCGGCACGGCGTTGATGATGAACAGCACCGACCTGGGCATCAGCGGCATTTTCTTAGGCCGCAGCCGTTCCGATTTCCCCAATACCGTTCGCAACGTCATCGAAGTGGCAGGGAATGCTGCACAGATGGGCCTCCATCTGTGGGCCGAAGATCGGCAGTACCGCCTGCAGAGCGGCGAACATAACATTTCGGTCGATACTTACGACCGTTTTGCACGCACCATGGCGCCCATCCGTCTGATGGGCAGTAAGGGCCGCACCCAGGGTCTGCCTACCACCATCGGTCTGTTGGATGGATTGGGCATCAGCGATATTGACCGCCTGGATCTCACCGATCTGTGGAACAATACTGCCCCCGAACGCTCGCTGACCGTCCCTATCGGTATCGGCGGCGACGGTGCGCCCTTCTATTTCAACATCCACCAGGGCGGCCACGGCCCTCATGGTATGGTGGCCGGCGGCACCGGCAGCGGTAAGTCACAGATGGCCCAGGCCTGGATCGCCTCCATGGCCCTGCAGTTCTCTCCCCGGGAGGTCAACTTCGTACTGGTCGACTTCAAGGGCAAGAGCCTGCTGCAGCCCCTGCAGAACCTGCCTCATCTGGCCGGTTCCATCTCCAATCTGGACAAAGACGTTGCCCGCAGCTTTGCGGCGCTGGAAAGCGAACTGGATCGCCGACAGCAGCTGCTCAGCGATCACGGCTGCAGCGACATCATCGAATACTTTAAAAAGCGGCGCTTTGACCCCTCCATGCCCGAGATGCCCTATCTCTTCCTGGTGGTGGACGAGTTTGCCGAATTCAAGCAGAAATTCCCCGACTTCACCAAACCTATGGATCATCTCTACCGCGGCGGCCGTTCGCTGGGTATGCACGTCATTCTGATGACCCAGTCGCCTGCCGGTATCGTCACCGATCAGGTGAGAGCCAACGCCAACTTCCGTTGGTGCCTGGGCGTGCAGTCGGAAGCCGACAGCCGCGAGATGCTGGGCACCACCGAGGCGGCGGCCATCCGCAATCCCGGCCGCGTTTATGTCAAGGCAGGAGACACCTTCGAGCTGATCCAGTCCTTCTATCCCGGTATGCCTTATCTGCCCGACGGGGAGAAGGAGAAGCTGACAGCAGGCCGCGTCTATGGTGTTTCGATCAGCGGCGAGCGTACCGAAGGCACGGCCTCCACCCGTGTGGTCTATACCGGACGTACCCAGCTGGACATTCTGGTGGATAAGATCGCCGCCCATTGCCGCAAGTACCACATTCCTTCGGCACAGCCCCTGTGGCAGAAGGAGCTGCCCGAAAAGCTGGAACTGTTTTCCGCCGAAATGCAGCAGCCCGGCCGCGCACCGACAGATCCCACCCTCGGTCCTGTGGCAATTCTCGGCCTGGTGGACGATCCTGCCCGTCAGCGCACCGATCAGCTGACCCACGATTTCTGGAGTCAGGGTCATCTGGCTCTTTACGGTATGCCGGTCTCGGGCAAGACCACCTTCCTGCAGACCTTGCAGGCATCTCTGTGCAGCCGATATACCCCCGAACAGGTACAGATCTATTCGGTCGACATCGGCGGTTTTGGCCTTCGTGCGTTGGAGACCTTCCCCCATGTGGGTCTGTCCACCGGTGATGACGAACCGGAGACCATCGGAAAGATGACCGCGCTGCTGATGGATCTCCTCGACCGCCGCAAGAAGGCTTTCCGCCGCGTGGGCGCAGGATCGCCTATGGCCTATGCGGAGGGAACGGGGGAGACCCTGCCTGCCGTCCTGCTGATGGTGGATAACCTCAACCTGGCAGGTAGCCGCCTGCCCAACCTCAATGATGCGGTATTGCGTATTGCAAGAGAGGGCGCATCCTACGGCATCTATCTGGTCTGCACCTTTACGGGCACCAGCGGTGTCAATTACGCCCTGACCCAGAGCATCAAGACGGTCTATGCCCTGCAGATGGCCGATAAGACCGATTACAATACCATCGTCGGCCGCCCCGATAAGGTGCTGCCCGACGGCGTTATGGGCCGCGGTCTCTGCCGTGGTCTGCCTGCGCCGCTGCTCTTCCAGACGGCGGTGCCCTATGCCGAACTGACCGACAGCCGCCGCATTGCCGCCCTCCGCGCCATGGCCGAGGAGCTGGACAAGGCATGGACAGGTATCCGTCCCGAAGGGGTGACCGTCATTCCCGAAGAGATCCCCTACGGCAGCCTCAGTGGTGCGCCCTTTGTTCTGGGCATGAACACCGATGATGGCAGCACGGTCTCGCTGCCCTTCGGCACGCAGGTCAGCCTGCTGCTCAGCGGCGATACCGACACCCTCCAAAGTCTGCTGCGGCAGGTAAGCGTCATGGCAGGAAGCACCCTCTGGGTCTGTACCGACCGCCCCGATGCCTGGCGGGAGATGGGCTGCCGCACATTGACCTGCGGAGAATTGGATGGTAAAATTGAAGAAATCGCA
>JAFYOK010000134.1 GCA_017560175.1 Clostridia bacterium
CAGCCCTGGATCTCTGAGCAGTACAGTAAGGGTCTGGGTTATGGTGAGATCATCATCGGTGATGATATCATCGTTGAAAACGATGGCACCATTCTCTTCTTTGGCGAGAACTATAAGGTCGCATCCCGTCTGGAGCGCACAGGCACAGGTGTTGACGTTTCCTGCTTTGCTACCATGGACACCATTGCCGACCTCTATGTCGCTGCAAAGGAAAAGGGCGCTTACTTTATGGAAGGTGTCACCTATGAAAACTCCAATTCCTCGGTTATGATCAAGATCAAGGAAGGTTACAGCCTGACACAGGTCGCAGGTCAGATCCGTAAGGCCACAGGCGGCGCTGTTGAGATCGTTCAGACACAGAACATGATCAATTCGGTCGGCGGCAGCCTGGGTGGTATTCTGGAGTATCTGTACATTATCGCTATCGTATTCTGGGTGCTGGCTGTTGTTCTGCTGAGCATCGTATTCTCGGTTACAGCCAACGAGCGCAAGAAGGAATTTGCCCTGTTCCGTATTCTGGGCGCAACACGTAAGCGCCTGTCCTCGCTCATTCTGACCGAGGCATTCTATCTCAGCCTCTTCGGCAGCTTGATTGGCGTTGCCGCAGCTGCAATGGTGGTCTTCCCCTTCAGCGTCTATATCGGCGACAAGCTGGGTATGCCCTATCTGCAGCCTGCAATGGGTGAGATTCTGATCGTTATGGTCGTCAGCCTGGTGCTGTCGGCGATCGTTGGTCCTCTGGCATCGGCTTGGTCTGCTTATAAGATCAGCCGTGCCGAAACCTACCACACCATGAGGGAGGGCGAATAATTATGGTACTGGAAGTTAAAGGTCTTTGCAAAGAATATATGCGCGGCAGCCAGCCTTTCTATGCTGTCGACCACGTTGATTTTACCCTGAACAAGGGCGAGTTTGTCAGCATCATCGGCCGCAGCGGCAGCGGTAAGAGCACTATGCTCAACCTGATCGCCGGTCTGCTGGAGCCCACTGAGGGCACTGTCACCATTGCGGGCAAGTGCCTGACCGGTATGAGCGATGAGGAGCTGTCGGTTGTCCGTAATACCGTCCTGGGTTATGTTCCTCAGGGTCAGACCGTTCTGAGCAATCTGAGCGTTCTGGACAACGTCCGTCTGCCCTTCTATTTCAGCCAGCGTGAGGGTACATCCACCGAGCGCGCTCTGGAACTGATGAAGATGGTCGGTATCGATCATCTGGCAGAATCGATGCCCAAGGAGCTGTCGGGCGGCGAGCTGCGTCGTGTATCCATTGCACGTGCGCTGATGTGCAGCCATGATCTGTTGGTCCTCGATGAGCCCACCGGCGACCTCGACCCCGAGACCACTGCTGAGATCATGGATCTGCTGCAGAAGATCGCAGCTGAAGGCACTGCTGTTCTGATGGTCACCCATGAGCTGGATACCACCAGCTATGGCCACAAGACCTATGTCATGGATCGCGGCCACCTGAGCCAGAAGTAAAGTATAAACACAAAAGCCCGGAGCGAATGC
>JAFYOK010000135.1 GCA_017560175.1 Clostridia bacterium
ATGATCTATATCTCTATCTGAACATCGACAGCAGCTTCTCGATCGGTCATACCGGCAGCAACGATGAGATCGTCATCGATACATACGGCACATGGACACTGACCAACGGCGGTGTACTGCTGCTGCAGGGCGAGGATGTCCGATATATCGGCGCGGTCAGCGGTTATTGCTATGAAACCGAAGACGGTTTTTTCGAAAATTATGATATGGTTCTTCACAACGGTGCAGAACTGTACCGCCTGTCCTTCCAAGGCTACGGTTAACCGCCGCCCAACAAAAGAGGTGATGTGATGTACAAAGGACAATGGAGAAAATGGGTGATTTTCATGAGTATTCTTTCAATTCTAACCGCTATATTCACAGGCTGTGGGCGCTCGACCACTCCGCCTGAAGATACAACGGTTTACCCCTTTGAAAGCGAGGTCAGCCCCACACCCCTTCCAGAAGATGTTCACCTTCGCCATCTCCACATCACCCACCAGGGCATGCACTCGGGACCTTACTATATGCTCAGAACCACCGATCAAGGTACATATATGAAGATCTCTGACCTGTCCCCCACCGACAGCCGTGTGGCAGAAGACACCGAAGCATCCGAATATCTCTCCTCGGCCGACACCATCCTCGACTGTGAACACGCCAGCCTGGTCCTCCTGCAGGAAGATACCCTCGTACGTCAGCTGGAACAGTTCCTTGCCGATGCAGGTGCACTCGACTGGGACGGATTTTACAAAAGCGTCGCCATGCCCGACGTTGCCGATTCGGGCGACCGATACATTCTCTATCTGGAACTGACCGACGGCACGACCGTCACCATGGACAGCTACAATGCCAGCCCGGCAGGTTTTGCCGATCTGTATCGCCGGACAGAAGAACTCTTCTATACCAACAGCGATTACTCCCATTATTATATCCGGGATTTTGACGCTTCTCCCTGCACCAAACTCTATGTCAGCTTCCGAAGGATGTTCGGCAAAGGCGAATGGCGACTGGAGTTACAGGAATCCGACAACAGCTGGATCGTTGTGCTGACCGACCCCGATGGATATTTCGCGGAAGAAGGTACAGAGATCGCCGATTACCGCCAGATCGATGATCCTCTTCCCTACAGCCGCTTCCTGGATATTTTTGAAGAATACGACATGCTGCAATGGAACGGCTATGAAGGTACCGACGGAAACTCGAAAGAATCCTTTGCCATCTATATGTTCTTTGAAGACGGTAAGGAGTTCACCATGAACGGCACCCTTCTTCCCGAAGGATTTGACACTTTCCGCAAGGCGATGATCGAAGAGATCATCCGCTTCTATACCGAACTGACCAATCCGTAACCCTACAGAAAGGATGTGTTTTTATGAAGCGTTTTCTCGCTTTGCTGCTCTCCCTGATGTTTTGCCTGTCGTTACTGGCTGCCTGCGGAGATAAAGAAACACCTCAGACTTCTGAGACACCCGATCCCCCTGCTGCAGCCGCTCCGGAAGTTCCCGGTACGATTTATGACACAGGTACATTCTGTGCCCTCGTCCCCGAAGGATGGGCGGCCTTCCCCATCTCCGATGTTTTTTCGGAAACCAACGCCGAAGACCCCACCTGCTTCAACATCATCAAAGGCGGCGAGAGCGATCTTGACCTCTTCTCCAAACCCTATGTCCGTCTGGACTATTATGGTCCCGATACCATGATGATGAAGCCCAGCAGCGAATATTACGAAAACGTTGAAGAGATCGATGCCATGCAGCTGGGCAGCCATTGTTGGAATGGCTTCATTGGCGAAGATGCTTATGGAAAGAGCGCCATCCTCTGGTTGGAGGAAGGTGACCTTCAGTATCAGGCCATCATCTGGCTGGAGATCGAAAATGAGAAGATCTCTGTAGACGACGAAGATGTCCGGGCCATTCTGGCCAGCGTTGCTCCCTCCGATGGCACTACCGCAAATACATCTGCAGACATCAAGAACAACACCACGGATCACACCTACGATTGGTGGGAAAACGAGTGGTATGGATGGTGGGCCATCAAAAATGGTACCGGCGTTTATAAAGAGCCCAGCGACCTCAACCTCTGCTGGGATGCTTTCGCTGAGATCGATGTTTATAACGACAACACCGGCCGTGTGACCATCTGGGATACCGGCACTTCCCGCGATCAAGCTATGATCGTTGCCTATGATGTCACCTACGAACCGGGTGATTTTGAAGCAGGCAAGTTGGTCAGCAAGCGCATCGACTTCTTCCCCTATGGTTACTGGAACAACGGCACAAAAGCCGACACCATGAGTGAACGCGAGATCGGCTGGACGATCGATCCTGCAAACTCTACCGTCAGCCATTTTGAAAACATGCTGGAGATCACAGGACATTACCAGTCTCCCGACAACTCCGATGACAGCTTTGACTACTACATCTATCTCCGTCCCTGGGGCACATTATGGGAGGATGTACGCAGCGGCAACACCGAGGGCTGTCTGTATAAAGACATGATGCCCCTATACCATGATAACTGGTATGTTTCTCTGCTCAATCTGGGTTATGAACATCCTACCACCACTTTTGACGAAGGCATCGATATCATCAATGACTATCTTGCATCTCAGAACAATGGCGGCAGCAGCGGAGCCCTTGACCCGGCAGCCAAAGACGGTGCCGACGGCAAGGTCTCCATGGCAACGCTGAAAGAGATGCTTCCCTGGTGCAAAACCGAAACCGACTATGACATGACCTATGATGAAATCGCGTCCAAGTTCGGCGTACACGGTAAACAGATCGACAGTCCGTTTGAAAATGTAAGCATCTACCGCTGGATGGCCGGCGACAACGACTATATCCAGATCAGCTTCAACATCCATGATGACGGCTCTGAAACCTGGAACGTGACCCAGTGGCAGGGTATCAACTGATACAGAAATGGAGGATCTCTCATGAGTATTTTTGACAAACTGAAAACCGCTGCATCCGCTGCAACCAACAAGCCTGCAAGCGGCTCTGACAGCAAGCGTGAAACCTTCACCTTTACGGCACTCCCCGAAAGCCTTGCCGAAATGCAGGCTCTGCCCGAGGCGGCGCTGGACAACCCTTATCAGACCGCAGCCCTCACGCTTTGTGCCCTGTGTGCCTATGCGGCCGACCGGGAGATCGGTGCCGAAATGCTCAACTGGCTGCGCGGCCCTCGTCCCTCGGCAACCACGATATCTCCTTCCTCAACGACCGCTTCCGCGACGGCAAGTTCTATGTTCCCTTCTCCTATTTCAAGGGTGCTGTCCCCGAAAACAACTACACCCCCACCCAGCCGTATACCGTCACCTTCTACGCCGGCCCCTATGCCGATGCCAATGAGGGCTATAAGAAGCTCTTTGTCGACAGCGGCGGTGCCGACAATCCCCGTGAAATCGTCCTGCGTATGCGCGGCGATGGCAAGTGGTTCCTGTGGGATCAGTTCCTGTTGGTCGGCATCCGCGATCCCAAATCCGAAGATCCCTGGGCCTGATCCTTCAGGCTGAAAGAAAGGCAGCAGTGATATGAAACCTCTGTTCATTCCCCTTCTCTTTCTCATGGCCGCCATGCTGCTGACCTTGTACGGCTGCCAGGAACAGGAGCCCATCATTGAGCCGGAGCCCGAACCGGAACCGGAGGTCGATGGCGGCGTGCAGGATGACAGCAGTTATGATGCGCCCAAGACCATCGAGTCACCCATGATCGTCGCTTTCAACTGTGAGTTTTCCGGTTTCCCCATGATGAATGAAGACTCTCCGCTGGCCAATCATGCCTATCAGCTGGAAGCCAGGCTGCCGAACGGTGCTGTCAAAGGCACTTATGCAGTCCGTACAGGCTATGACAATGAAAATTTGTTTTTCAGCGCAGACCACTCTTTTATGCGTGAGCTGCAACAGGTGGTAGATACTTATGACCTGGCCCAATACAACGGCTTGAGCCGCCGGGTTTCCGGCCTGCCGGATATGTATGGTGCATATCTGCACATCGTGTATGCTTCGGGCGAATCGATCTATGCCAGCGATAACCAGGACTGTTTCCTGCCCATCGCTGCCCTGGAAGACCTGGAGCGGCTGTTTCGCAGATATATTCACTCGCCCAGAATCTCGGTAGAGGAAGTCATCTATACCGAAGAGCGCGGAAACTCCACCTTGTCCATTCGGTATCCCGAGATCCTGTTGGATGCCACAGGTGAACCACTGCTGGCTGCGGCCTTCGACCGCTACAATACCCAGATTCGCGGTGACCAGGAAGCTGCCCTCCACTACACCCTGCGTTACGCTGCTGACCATATGGGGGCTAATGCTCCATCGGAGCTTTACTCCCACGCCAATATCTGCATCACCCGACAGGATGCCCGTGTGGTTTCCTTCTATGAGGAGCTGGCACAGGAGATCGGTATTCTCGACCATCTGGACTACCGACGCACCTTCAACTTTGATGGGGTCACAGGCGAACCGCTGGGCTATGCCGATATCTTCACCGATCCCAATAGCCTTGCGCCCCTGCTTGCCGAAGCCTTTGCAGCCATCGAGCCAAACCTCTTCCCGATTTATATGATGGAAGACACAATTTCTGCTTCTGTTTACAGCGAAGACGGCCTCGTCTGCTTTGCATTGGCGCAGGATGGCGTACACTTCTTCGCCGAGCGCAATCCGCTGGGCGGCGATGTGGGCCTGCTCCATGTGACCCTCTCTTACGATGACCACCCCGACCTGGTCAAAGCCTATTACCGTTAAGCAAAACCCTTTCCCCATCGTTGTTAATGCCGATTTTCGACATTTACAAATACAAAACAAACAAGGAGGAACAATCATGAAAACCAGCAAAACCCTGTACCGTGCATTGAGTCTGATGCTCTGCTGCATCATGGCGCTGGGTCTGCTGCCCACCACCGCACTGGCAGCGAACACGACCATCGATCGAGTTAATGTCCAGATCGATACACCGATGGCCGGTGAAGCCTTCGATTTTGAAGGCGAAACTGCCACCTACGAATGCAGAGCCGGACTGGTTCGCTGGTGGGATACGACCAACAACCAGGAAATGAACAAAAACTCGGTCGCACAGGCCGGCCGCAGATATAAGGTCGAAATCACTGTTTATGCAAACAGCGGCTATACCTTCAATCTGTATGACACAGCCGCAGCCATCAACAATTTCTATGCCGAAAAGACAGGCGGTACCGCTGCCCTCTATCTGACCGCCTATTATGAAGTCAGCGCACCCATCCGCGAGGTCGAACTGGAGATGGAGATCCCTGTCCCCGGCGCAGCTCCCGACTTCTTCCCCGTCTGTGGCAGCAGCAGCTATATGCTGAGCAACTATTTTGATGACTATTTTTCGTCCACAGCCTATACCTATAACGGTGTCCAGTGGGTCAATACCACCACCAAGAAGGTCATGGGCCGCAACGATACCTTCTCGGAAGGCAGCCAGTATCAGGCCATCATCCATCTGAAAGCGGCAAACGGTCAGAGCTTCTACTATGACGGCAGCAGAGTACCGCCTGTCACAGCCACCATCG
>JAFYOK010000136.1 GCA_017560175.1 Clostridia bacterium
AACGGTGATGTTGCTGCCGAAAATGATGCAGGCCATGCCAACGACCATGGACAGAACGATGCGGCCTGTGGACATGGGAGCGGATTCCTCCTCAGACTCGTCATCTGCGGAGTCTTCGGGGCTGTTCTTGGCCATGTAGAACAGATAGGCCAGGTAGCTGATGAAGAGGGCGATGAGAACAACGCCGTCTATAGCATTCAGGGTGCCGTCGGGCAGACCCAGCAGAGCCATGATAGCGGAGATAACGATAACGAAGGGGAGCTCATAGCGGCGTGTGGAACGCTGTACGGCCAGGGGACAGATGATGGCTGTAAAGCCCAGAATAACAAGAATGTTCATGATGTTGCTGCCCAGTACGTTGCCGACGGCGATGTCTGCGCTGCCCTTGAGCGCGGCAGAGATGCTGATGGCGGCCTCGGGGGCGCTGGTGCCCATGGCAACGATGGTCAGACCGATGATCAGAGCAGGAATACCCAGACGGTTGGCAACGGCGGAAGCGGCGTCTACAAACCAGTCGGCACCCTTGATGAGCATAACGAAGCCAACAGTCAGAAGACCAAGCTGCAGTAAGATTTCCATAGTTCATTCTCCTTGTGTATTTGTGTAGGTGAAAGGGTTTTGCGCAATAAAAGACTCATAGACAGGTACAGATTGTAGATGCCTATGAGCCCTTGGTACGAAACGATCATTCCCTTTGGGAATGCGTTAGAATTATAGAATTGTTACTGCAAAAAGTCAATTGACCATTAAACCAAAAATCATCTGCGGTTAGAACAGCTTTTTCAGCAGGTTGGCGGCCTTTTTGACATCGTCCATATCCAGCTTGCCGTCATCCTTTTTGTCATCATCGGTCAGGCCCTTTTTGATGCCGTCGATGACAGCCAGAACGATCTCGTCGGGCAGATCCATGCCCACCAGCTTCTCGATGACCTTGACCGGTTCATCCTTGAACTGTACCAGCATTTTGGGATCTTTCTTAATGGCCTTGATGGCTTCTTCGATCTTCTTTGTAATCATTTCTTTCATGGTAGACCTCCAAATCAAATACGTGCAACGCCGCTGTCGATGGCAGCCTTGCGGACAGCCTCGGCGACCTTGGCATGGGCTTCGCGGTTAAAGGAAGGGGGCATGATGTAGTCGGGGCAGAGCTGTTCGTCTGTGACCAGATCGGCAATGGCATGGGCAGCCGCCATCTTCATTTCTTCATTGATGTCGGATGCACGGACATCCAGCGCGCCGCGGAAGACACCGGGGAAGGCCAGGACGTTGTTGATCTGGTTGGGATAGTCGCTGCGGCCGGTACCGACGATATAGGCGCCACCCTTCTTGGCTTCGTCGGGCATGATCTCGGGAATGGGGTTGGCCATGGCAAAGACAGCCGACTTGGGAGCCATGGTGGCAACCTGCTCGGCGGTCAGACAGTTGGGCGCCGAAACGCCGATAAAGACGTCGGCATTGACGATGGCATCGCCCAGCTTGCCCTTGACCATATTCTGATTGCACTGCTTTGCGACCAGCGCCTGTTCGTGGTTCATATCGGGATTGCCGTCATAAAGCAGGCCGAACTTATCGCAGAGGATGAGCTCGCCGACCTTCATGGAGATGAGCAGCTTGGCAATGGCCAGAGCAGCAGCACCTGCGCCGTTGATGACGACCTTGATCTTTTCGATCTCCTTGCCGGTCAGCTTGCAGGCATTGATGAGGGCTGCGGCAACGACGATGGCTGTGCCGTGCTGGTCGTCGTGGAAGACGGGGCAGTCGCACTTGGCCTTGAGCTGGCGCTCGATTTCGATGCAGCGGGGGGCGGAGATATCCTCCAGGTTGATGCCGCCGAAGGAACCGGCGATCAGTTCGACGGTGCGGACGATCTCATCGACTTCCTTGGAACGGACACAGATGGGAATGGCATCGATGTCGCCAAAGGCCTTGAAGAGGGCACACTTGCCTTCCATAACGGGCATACCGGCTTCGGGGCCGATGTCGCCCAGACCGAGGACAGCGGTACCGTCGGTAATGACGGCTACGGTATTGCCGCGGCCGGTGTAGGTATACTGCAGGTCTTTATTTTCCTTGATCTTGAGGCAGGGTTCGGCAACGCCGGGGGTGTAGGCGATGGTCAGGTCCTCTGCCGATTCGATGGGGCACTTATTCTTGATCTCCAGCTTGCCGCGCCATTCGGCATGGGCCAGCAGGGCTCTTTCTTTGACGTCCATGATGATTACCTCCATAGGATGTATTGAATGATTGATTTTATTATACCGTCATTCCTATATAAGGGTCAATAAAAAAGAGCGGCAGATGGGGGTGGATATTGCAATCATTATCTTCTATGTGGTATAGTGTTACTATCAATCCGTGTGTACAGATATAAAAGGAGATGCACGAAAATGACCAAGAAAAAGATTCTGATGCTGACCACCGGCGGTACCATCGCTTCGGCTCCCACAGAGGGCGGCCTGGCACCTCAGGGCAGCAATGAAATATTGTCCAATCTGGGTGTTAATCCCGGTTCCATGGAGTTTGACCTGGAAGTCCGCGAGATCCTGACCCTGGACAGCTCCAACATCCAGCCCGAAGAATGGAAGATCATTGCCCAGGCCATCTTTGACGGCTTCGAGGGCTTCGACGGTATCGTCGTTACCCACGGTACCGATACCATGGGCTACACCGCATCCATGATGACCTTCATGGTGCAGAATCCCCCCATCCCCGTTGTCTTTACCGGCTCGCAGGTTCCCATCGCCGTTCCTCTGACCGACGGTGTTTTCAACCTGCTCTCGGCCTTCACCATGGCCATGAGCGGTAAGCCCGGTATTTTTGTCGCCTTCGACCGCAAGATCATGCTGGGCTGCCGTGCCGTTAAGGTTCGCACCACCGGTTTCAATGCCTTCGAGAGCGTCAACTATCCCCCTGTCGGCACCATCAACTCCTCCGGCCTGCACATCCATGAGGAGTATCTGCCCAAGTTCGAGGGTCAGCCTACTCTGAATACCAACATCGATACCGAGGTCTTCCTGCTCAAGCTGACTCCCGGCACCAATCCCATGATTATCGATATGCTGATCGATAACGGTGCCAAGGGCATCATCATCGAAGCCTTCGGTGCAGGCGGCCTGCAGTTCATCCGCCGCGACTTCACCGCCAAGCTGCAGCACGCAGCAGAAGCCGGTGTTCCCGTTGTTGTCTGCTCCCAGTGCCTCTACGAGCGTTCCGACTTCTCGGTTTATGAAGTTGGTCAGAAGGCGCTCGGCAGCGGCGTCATCCAGGGCTTTGATATGACATCCGAAGCGGCTGTCACCAAGCTCATGTGGGCGCTCGGTAACTGCAAGACACGAGATGAAGTCCGTGCCATGTTCACAAAGAATCTCGCAGGCGAAGTCGATATCGTGAGATAACATCAAAATAGACAAAAAACGCCCTTTCTGTATGCCAAAATTGCAATGTCTGCGATATTGACAGAAGTATGGGTTTATGGTATTCTAACTCAGGTGTCCACAAGCTTAGTCCAAGGATATTTACTGCGTCTGACCGCAGCGTTTACCTTACCTTTCACTCAGCTGTAGGATATATATAATATTTGGAGGTAATCACAATGATTCTCAAGGAAGTCAAGACAGAAGTTATCGTTAACAACCGCACACACGAGACCGACACAGGTTCTCCCGAAGTTCAGATCGCTATCCTGACAGCTCGCATCAACGAGCTGAACGAGCACCTGAAGGTCCACAAGAAGGACAACCACTCCAGAAGAGGCCTTCTGAAGATGGTCGGTAAGCGCCGCAAGCTGCTGGTTTACCTGCAGAAGAACGACATCGAGCGTTACCGTGCTATCGTCGCTAAGCTCGGCCTGCGTAAGTAATTATGTCTTTATCGAGGGGATAGCACGCTATCCCCTCAATTTTTTAAAAGCCTTCCCTGTGTAAGGGAAGGGGGACCACGATAGTGGTGGATGAGTTGTTTATTTTTAATAATTCATTATTGAATAGAATATAAGCCTCTGGATCTGGGCTTTAGCAGTTGAACATGGGCAGGACAGGCTCCCGGCTTTGTTCAAGTGCTAAAACCGGGTCCATACAAATCACACAATGAAAGGTGGAT
>JAFYOK010000137.1 GCA_017560175.1 Clostridia bacterium
ATGGAGGATGCAAAAATCCACAGCGATGTCATGGGCAGCGACCACTGCCCGGTTGAACTGACATTGAAATAAGAAGAAAAAGACCGCCGTATGGCGGTCTTTTCGTATATGTTACAGCTTTTCGATGATCTCAGCTCGTTTGGCATCGTACTCGTCGCGAGTGATGAGGCCTTTGTTGTAGAGGTTCTGCAGCTCGGTCAGACGTTGCTCGGCATCGGAGATGCGAGGGCTGTCACAGGAAAGATCTTCGATCTCGTCCTCGATGATGATCTGACGGCCGCCGCCACCCTTACCAAAAAAGAAAGCGGCATTGGAAAAGGCGATACAGGCAGCGATCAGCGTCCAGAAAATACCGAACAGACCAAAGTTGGGGATGACAACAAAAATACCGATGAGAACAAAAAGAATACCTACAACAAGGGAAAGGATCATGGCCGGTTTGGACGGCTGTACTCTTACACGGCGTCTGCGCATGGATAACACTCCTTTGGTTTTAGTCAGATTAGAACTATGCCCACATAAATGTTTTCACGACCCATAAAGTCAAAAGTGTATTTACTATGAGAACCCCGGAACAATAGAGGAACTTAGCGATCTTCTTATTAAATCTTTTGGAGATATAAACGCTCCACACAAACAAACCGATGCTCAATGCTGAAAAGATAGTCAATCTCAGATCATTAGCATTGAACGAGATATTGAACATATTGCTTTGTGTAGAAGGGACACAGCCACAGCCGAATACATCCACAAGAATAAGGTTATCTAAAATAATGTAAATGGGGAGGAAGAGGGGTAGAAGCAGAAAGGGCACAATGGAAATAAGTTTCTTTTTCATAGGTCAACACTCCTAAAAGAGATTCATGTATTCACTCTTTAGACAAAGTATAGCATAAAAAGTTCCCGAAAGCAAAAATGGGCGATTCGTGAATCGCCCCTGCAAATGAAAAAATGCCCGGACATGCGCCGGGCATTTTTTATCCTCTTTGGAAATTGGGATGCGGAAACCAGCGTAGCGTTTCCGCACCCAGTAATTTTACTCTTCGTCGTTGGGGTCGATGTAGCCCTTGTAGGCTTCCTTGACCAGCAGCAGCTGAACCATAGCGATGAATGCATTGGTGACAGTGCAGAGGCAGGCCAGGATGTTGGCCCAGGAGGCATTGGTGATCATGGAAATACCGGCAGCAGTACCGCAGATGGAAGCGATAATGGTGATGATGGTCATGATCTTAATGATCTTATGCTTGCTCATTGGAATTCTCCTTTGTGGGGTAAATAACGGCGCTTCTGCGCCGCGCCGACAGTTCGGCGTCGATTTCGGACCAATTTATTTGGCCGAAATCTATGGAATGAAAAGGGGTCCCCGCAAAATCGACGATTTTGTGGGGTAAATAAAAAACAAAGCGCTGCCTTGTTAGGCAGCGCTTTAATAAATACTCGAATTAGAGAGCAGCCTTAGCCTTCTCGACCAGAGCTGTGAAGCCCTGAGCGTCTGCGATAGCGATCTCGGAGAGCATCTTGCGGTTCAGTGTGATACCAGCTCTCTTCAGGCCGTTCATGAAACGGGAGTAGTTGATGTCGTTCTGCTTGCAAGCAGCGGAAATACGGGAGATCCACAGCTTACGGAAGTCGCGCTTCTTCTGCTTACGGCCAACGTATGCATAGTTGCCGGACTTCATGACCTGCTGCAGAGCCATCTTGTAGTGGTTCTTCTTGGAACCCCAGAAGCCCTTAGCCTGCTTAATGATCTTCTTTCTTCTCTTGCGCGTCATCATTGCGCCTTTTACTCTTGCCATTTTAGTTCTTCCTTTCTAATCTGGGGTCAAGCCTTACATGTAGGGGACAAGGCGCTTGATCTGGGGTGCGACTGTGGAGTCGACATAAGCTTCCTTACGGAGCTGGCGCATCTTCTTTGTGGACTTGCAGCCCTTGATATCGTGGCGTCTCTTAGCGCAGCCACGCTTGATCTTACCTGTCTTTGTCAGCGAGAAACGCTTCTTAGCGCCGCTGTGTGTCTTAATCTTAGGCATGGATTTTTTCTCCTTCTTTATCGGATATTTGCTTATTACTTTTTCTTTTCAGGAGCCAGGAACATCAGCATCTGGCGGCCTTCCAGCTTGGGGGCCTTCTCGACAGTGCCGAACTCTGCGCATGCTTCGCCAAAGCGCTTCATGACATCCAGACCGATGTTTGTGTGGGCCAGCTCTCTACCACGGAAGCGGATCGAAGCCTTAACCTTGTCGCCGTTGGACAGGAACTTCTGGGCAGCCTTGACCTTTGTTTCGAAGTCATGTGTATCGATCTTAGCCGAAAGTCTGACTTCCTTGATCTCTACGACCTTCTGATTTTTTCTGGCCTCTTTTTCCTTCTTGGCCTGTTCGAAGCGGAACTTACCGTAGTCCATAACGCGGCATACAGGGGGCTCTGCCTTGGGCGCGATCTTTACCAGATCGAGGTTTCTCTCGGCAGCGACCTCGAGGGCGCGCTGAACTGTTACGACGCCAAGCTGAGAACCGTCAGCGTCAATCAGGCGTACTTCCTTGTCGTTGATCTCTTCATTGATCTGATGCTCTTGAGTGCTAATGCTGAAACACCTCCCAAAAAATTGAAAAAGGAACGGCAGAAATACCGTCCCTAACAAATCGCAACAAAACAGAAAGGCAGATTATGCATGCCTTTTGCTGAGCCATTGTTAACCTCTTCTTCGTGAATGGAGGTGAGGATGGTAGGATCCTGCTTTCTTTTTACGGTGTTTATTATACCACGCATGCGCCAAAAGTCAACAGGGTAAGTGGCACAAAAATCACACAAAATACGGTTGCTTTTACCCCTTTCTTTGATATAATATGCTTATATAAACGCACTGCCACAATAGTTTATCGAATATGGAGGTAAAAACAATGGATGAATATCTGGTAGGTCAGATCATTCCCCTGGAGGATGAAGACGGCAACGAAGTTGAATTCGAGGTTCTGGATGCGCTGGAGTATGAAGGCGTACACTATCTGGCACTGGAGAAGACAGGCCTGGGCGCTGAGGATGACATCGAGCTGCTGATCATGAAGCATGATGCCGACGAGCCCGAAGTTCTGCTGGTCGTTGATGCATTTGACGATGAGGAAGAATATGATACCATGTATCAGATTTTTGCTGAGCGTCTGGATGAAATGTACGACGAAGAAGGCGAAGGCGAAGAGGAATAATAAAGTAGTAAAGCGTTAACAATAGTATAGAAAAAGTCAATAAGCAATGTCCATAAAATTTCAAAAAAAGTTTTGGCATTGTCAGAAGGGCAATTCTGTATTATAATAATGCCAACGACATACAATAGAATATGTTCCTTAAATGCTCCCGAAACCGGGATGCGGAACACTTTATTTAACCGCAAAGTGTTAAAAGGGACCTCGTGTTCGTTCCCCGATGGCAGACCTCCCGGATTCCGGAAGTTGGGAGCCGTTAAAAGGAAAGATAGAGGACCCACCTGCTATTATGGCGGGTTAACTTAAAGACCGCATTCCTGTTTTGGGAGCATTTTGTATGCGTTTGGCTCTGGCTTTCGAAACAGACGCCTGGGCGCCTTCGGTTTCTCAAGCCAATTTCCAAAGCGGATAAAAAATCTCCGGCACATGTCCGGAGATTTTTTGAATTTGTAGGGCGATTCACAAATCGCCTGCAAGGTTGGCTCGTTTGTATGTTCATTTCTGCAAAGATTTTAAATTTGTTTACAAACCAACGTTCTTGATTCCAAAGGGGGAAAAGGGTATCATAGCCATACTGAAAACAGGAAAGTTTGTACAAAGGGGATGATTTGTTGAAAGTCAAGCAGATACTTCGGCTTTTGTTCAGTCAGGCGGTCTTTATTGCGGTGGCATTGCTTCTGCAGATCGGCTTCTTTCTGTCGGCCGGGTCGCGCATCATGAGCGATGAGAGCTTTCGCACCATCAATCTGGCTCTACGTGCCCTCAGCGTTATTCTGATGATTTATATCATCAACCGACCGGGCAATCCCGAGTTCAAGCTGACGTGGATCGTGCAGATCGCCGTCTTTCCCATCTACGGTTCTCTCTTTTATTTATATATACAAGGACAGAAGCTGCCCTTGCTGGTCAAT
>JAFYOK010000138.1 GCA_017560175.1 Clostridia bacterium
AGGCAGAAGCCGTCTGTCCACACTGATCATCGAGAAGGCTCAGGATGGCGGCCAGATCGCTATCACTGACGAGATCGAAAACTACCCTGGCCAGGTCGAGGGTGACTCCGGTCCTTCTCTGATCGCTCGTATGACAGCTCAGGCTGCTCACTTCGGCGCTGAGCGTGTTTCCGACACAATCAAGAGCGTCCAGCTCGAGGGCGACGTTAAGACACTGGTTGGCGCTAAGGGCGAGTACCAGGCTAAGGTCGTTATCATCGCTACAGGCGCGTTCCCCAAGCCCATCGGCTGCAAGAACGAAGGCCAGTATGTCGGTAAGGGTATCTCCTTCTGCGCTACTTGCGACGCAGCTTTCTTCGAGGACTTCGAGGTCTTCGTAGTCGGCGGCGGCGACTCCGCAGTTGAAGAAGCTATGTACCTGACAAAGTTCGCACGCAAGGTTACAATCATCCATCGTCGTAACGAGCTGCGCGCAGCTAAGTCCATCCAGGAGAAGGCTTTCAAGAACGAAAAGATCGCTTTCCTGTGGGATACAGTTGTCGAAGAAGCTCAGGGCAACGAGGATGGCCTGCTGGATACAATCATTGTTAAGAACACCAAGACAGGTGAGCTGACAACAATCAAGGCTGACGAGGACGACGGTATCTTCGGTCTGTTCGGCTTCATCGGCTACAACCCCAACTCCGCTCTGTTTGAAGGCATGATCGACATGGAGCATGGCTACATCAAGACTGATGACAACATGCACACAAACATCGAAGGCGTTTACGCTGCCGGTGACATCCGTGTTAAGAGCCTGCGTCAGGTTGTTACAGCTGCTGCTGACGGCGCTATCGCTGCTATGCAGGCTGAGCACTACCTGGCTAACAAGGAATAATTTAAATTATTCTTTCTAACTAACATTTAAAAATTATCTTTAAAGGAGATCATTCCAATGCTCGAACTGACAAAGGAAAATTTTGAGGCTGAAGTTCTGCAGGCCGAGGGTAAGGTTTTTGTTGACTACTACGGCGACGGCTGCGTTCCCTGCGCTGCTCTGATGCCCCACGTTCACGAGTTCGCAGAGAAGTACGCTGACAGCGGCATCAAGTTCTGCGCTATGAACACAACAAAGGCTCGCCGCCTGGCTATCAAGATGGGCATCATGGGTCTGCCCGTTATGGCTATCTACGAGAACGGCGAAAAGATCGCTTCTGTCGTTAAGGAAGAAGCTACAGTCGAGTCCATCGAGGCTATGATCAAGGCTCACATCTAAGTCCTGACTTAGAAAAAGCCAAACCGAGCGAAAGCTCAAAACCCCGGGCCTGAGGGGTATAAAGAAAGGCCAACCAATCAGATAGCAAGCCTTCGGGCTTGACTATAAATAAAATGAGGAGGAAATTGAGCCATGAGCATTCTTAATGGTAAGAAAGTTATCATCATCGGCGACAGAGACGGCGTTCCCGGCCCTGCCATCGAAGAATGTGCAAAGACTGCTGGCGCAGAGGTCGTCTTCTCTTCGACGGAGTGCTTCGTCTGAACAGCCGCAGGTGCAATGGACCTGGAGAATCAGAAGAGAGTTCTGGATCTCACAAATCAGTATGGTGCGGAGAACATTGTTGTTCTTCTCGGTGCAGCGGAGGGTGAAGCTTCCGGTCTGGCAGCAGAGACAGTTACAGCAGGTGACCCCACATTCGCAGGTCCGTTGACAGGAGTCTCGTTGGGACTCACGGTTTATCATGTTTGCGAAGAGGAAGTCAAGGCAGAGTTTGACGAAGCCGTTTATGACGACCAGGTCGGCATGATGGAGATGGTACTTGACGTTGACGATATCGCTGGCGAAATGTCTGGCATTCGTGACGAGTTCTGCAAGTATCTCGGCTAAGATGTAGCAAAGGGGCTGGATACTTCCAGCCCCTTTCCGTTAAATTTGGGCGTTTTTTTTCGGATGCAGCCCAAGTTTACATAATTGAAAAACGATTCTGTGCGGCAGAAGGCCCGATCTTCTCCCGCCCATCAAAAAGTCACTAAAAGGGACATCGCTCCCTAATTTATAATGAAAGGTTAGTGAACAACATGAACGCTGTTATCAAGGGTGCAGGTTACGCACTGGTCCACACACCTGATATGGTTCTCCATAATGGTGCTACACAGACAACAGAAAGAATTGTTAACCCCGAATCCGAATATCTGAAGGCTCTGCCCAACCACCTGCGCACATTCGAGCAGGTTGTTTCCTACTATCCCAACCAGACATACATCGGCAACATGCATCCCGATCAGCTGGCTGAGATCCCCATGCCCTGGAATGAGCAGCCCTGCGACATGAAGGACCGTTACGGTAAGTACGGCCAGATCATGCCCCAGGAAGAGTTCCTGCTGCTGGTCCAGGCTTGCGACGTTTTTGACCTGGTCATCATGGACAAGAACTTCGTTGCTGAGCACAAGGCTGCTCTGGCTGCTAACCGCGTCATCGACGAGTCCATCATGGCTCGTGTAAAGGACGGCGTTGAGCTGGCTGAGATCGAGAACGTTGTTAACAACGAGCACGCTGAGGGTCTGTACCACAACGGCGTCCTGGTTGGTGCTGTTAAGAAGGCTCACGACGTCGACGTCAACCTGTCCGCTCACGTCATGCACGAGAACCTGGTTTCCAAGGCTTCCAACGTTGTCGCTCTGCTGCACGCTATCGAGAACGCCGGCGTTGCTAAGGAAGATGTCGAGTACGTCATCGACTGCGCCGAGGAGGCTTGCGGTGATATGAACCAGCGCGGCGGCGGTAACTTCGCTAAGTCCGTTGCTGAGATCGCCGGTCTGGTCAACGCTACCGGTTCCGACCTGCGTGGTTTCTGCGCAGCTCCCGCACACACAATGATCTCTGCTGCTTCTCTGGTCGCAGCAGGTGCTTATAAGACAGTTATCGTCACATCCGGCGGCTGCACAGCTAAGCTGGGTATGAACGGTAAGGACCATGTCAAGAAGGGTCTGCCCATCCTGGAAGACATCCTGGGCGGCTTCGCAGTCGTTCTGGGTCAGGACGATGGCGTCAACCCCGTTGTCAACCTGAACATCCTGGGCCGCCACAAGGTTGGTTCCGGCTCCGGTCCCCAGCAGGTTACAGAAGCTCTGGTCTTCGACTCCCTGGATAGAAACGGCCTGAAGGTCACAGATATCGACAAGCTGGCCGGCGAGCTGCACAACTCCGACGTTCTGAAGCCCGCTGGTGGCGGTGACCCCGCTGAAGGCTTCTTCAAGGTTGTTGCTGCTGCTGCTATCAAGCGCGGCGACCTGCCCAAGGCTGAGATGAAGAACTTCGTTAAGGAGCACGGTATGGTTGGTTGGGCTCCCACACAGGGCCACATCCCCTCGGGCGCTCCCTGCCTCGGTGTTGTTCGTGATGACATCCTGGCCGGCAAGATCAAGAACGCTATGGTCGTCGGTAAGGGCTCCCTGTTCCTGGGCCGTCTGACAAACCTGTTCGACGGTGTTTCCTTCGTTGTCGAAGCAAACAAGGGTCTGCAGGAAGAAGAGAAGGGCGTAAGCGAAGAGGCAGTAAAGGGCCTGATCGCTAAGGCTCTGAAGGACTTCGCAGCTGGCCTCCTGGCTGAGTAAGCAGGTGACTGAAATGACCAATCTGGAAAAAACCATTGCCAAGACCTTCCTGGAAATGGCGGAAGGTCTGGAAACAGGCAGCTTCGGTAAGAAGCCCCGCATCGCTCTGACAGGCATGGGCAGTGAGCATGGCGAAGAAAACGCTATGAAGGCTGCTGTTATGGCTGCAAAGCAGGGTGTTGATGTCGTTTACATCGGCAGCCTGGAGCATCCCGCTGTCACAACAGTTCATGTTGCTGACGACGAGGAAGGCCACAAGAAGATGGAAGCTATGCTGGACGCCAAGGAAATCGACGGCGCTGTCACCATGCACTTCCCCTTCCCCATCGGTGTTTCCACCGTTGGCCGCGTTGTAACTCCTGCCAAGGGCAAGGAAATGTTCATCGCAACAACAACAGGTACATCCTCCACAGACCGTGTTGAGGGTATGATCAAGAACACAATCTACGGCGTTCTGACAGCTAAGGCTGCCGGCATCGAGAATCCCTCTGTCGGTATCCTGAACGTTGACGGCGCTCGTCAGACAGAGATCGCTCTGAAGCAGCTGGCTGAAGGCGGCTACAATATCAACTGGGCTGTTTCCGGCAGAGCTGACGGCGGTTCCGTCCTGCGCGGCAATGACGTTCTGCAGGGCACACCCGACGTTCTGGTCACAGACTCTCTGACAGGTAACATCCTGATGAAGCTGATGTCCTCCTTCACAACAGGCGGTTCCTTCGAAGCTACCGGCTACGGCTACGGCCCCGGCATCGGCCAGGGTTACGAGAAGCTGGTCATGATCGTTTCGAGAGCTTCCGGCGCTCCTGTTATCGCCAACGCTATCCTGTATGCTGCTGATCTGGTTAAGGGTAAGATCTTCGAGGTCTCCAAGAACGAGTTCGCAGCTGCTGAGAAGGCTGGCCTGAAGAATATCCTCGAGGCAAGAAAGGCTGCTGCAAAGCCCGCCGCTGCTGCTGAGGAAGAAGTTAAGTGCCCCCCCAAGGAAGTTGTTACAGCTGAGATCACAGGTATCGACGTTCTCGACCTGGATGACGCTGCCAAGGTCCTGTGGAAGGCCGGCATCTACTGCGAGACAGGTATGGGCTGCACAGGTCCCATGCTGCTGGTCGCAGAGGCTAACGAAGAAAAGGGTAAGGAACTGGTCAAGGCTGCCGGCTACATCGGCTAATTGCCATCCGTCCCTATTATTTATAGCTTAATGAGAACCCCTCCGATTTTCGGAGGGGTTCTTTTTATTTGAATTTACAGCACTATATATAATATATAGAGTAAGAAAAAATGCGGGAAAATAGGCAAAAAGAGTTTCTTCAGAATATCACTATATTTTGTAGAAAACGCTTGCATTTATACGCAATATATAGTATACTATATAAGGTTCAGCGGGGGTGTGATAACCCGGTGGAGTGCATAAGCTGTGAGCAGGTTGTGGAAATCCTGTGGAAACTGTGAAAAAAGCACAAAAATCAGCATTATGCCAAACTTCAACCTCATTTTTTGTACAAAGTGATATAAGAGGGGTTGACAAATAGCAAGAGATTTGCTATTCTATAGAAGCGCTCGAGAGGGCGCACGAGAGATCTGAAAAATGAGATCTTAAATAAACGATGAATCCTGAGATTGCCGGCTGCGCCGGGTAACTTAGGAGGAGTAGTCCGACAATCGGGCGGCAGAGAAACGAAACCAACAAATACTTGCGTATCCATTCAACCGAGGGAACTGCCTGCATTCGGCAGGTAAGCCACGGGGAGACCAACGAGTATTCTTATGCGCCGGAGCCTTAGCACGTATATACTGTGTATAGACCGGCTTTAATTATGCCAAGAGCATGATACGCCCGGCAGCGTTGAAGTTTCTCGCCGTACCAAATCATCCAAAGAAATGCGATTTGAGTACGCACAGGAGGAAAACCACAATGGCAGAAATGCAGAAGATGAGAATCAGACTGAAGGCATATGACCACCAGCTGATCGACCAGGCAGCTGAGAGAATCGTTGAGGCTGCAAAGCGCACAGGTGCTGACGTAGCAGGCCCCATTCCTCTGCCCACAGAGAAGAAGGTCGTTACAATCCTGAGAGCTGTTCATAAGTACAAGGACAGCAGAGAGCAGTTTGAGAGACGCACACACAAGCGTCTGATCGACATCCGCAACCCCGAGCAGAAGACCATCGAGGCTCTGACCAACCTGGATCTGCCCGCCGGCGTCGACGTCGAAATCAAGCTGTAAGAAATAACACAAGTCAAGTCAACAACCGTTCCTGCGAAAACGCAGGAGGGTTATGTTGGGAAATGAAGGAAGACAAAACTTTACTGTTTTCCAACCACTAACTTAAGGAGGAAATAACATTGCAACTGCAGAGAGCAATCATCGGTAAGAAGGTCGGCATGACACAGATCTTCGACGCTACCGGTAAGGTGATTCCCGTAACTGTAGTCGAAGCTGGCCCCTGCACAGTCACACAGATCAAGACTGTTGAGAAGGACGGCTACGCTTCCATTCAGCTGGGCTACGCTGACATCAGCGACAAGAAGCTGACAAAGCCCATGAAGGGCCATTTCGCAAAGGCTGGCGTATCCGCCAAGAAGTATCTGAAGGAGTTCAGAATTGAGGATTGCAGCCAGTACAACGTTGGCGACATCGTCCTGGCCGACCTGTTCAAGGAAGGCGACAAGGTCGACGTAGTCGGCACATCCAAGGGTAAGGGCTATGCAGGCGTTGTCAAGCGCTGGAACGCAAGAATGCAGCAGCACACCCACGGTGTTGGCCCTGTCCACCGCTCCGTCGGTTCCATGGGCGCTAACACAGACCCCTCGAGAGTCATGCCCGGCAAGAAGATGGCCGGTCACCTGGGCGCCGAGCAGGTCACAGTCCAGAACCTGCAGATCGTTAAGGTCGACGCAGAGTCCAACATGATCGCTGTCAAGGGCGCTATCCCCGGCCCCAAGGGCGGCGTCGTCTATATCAAGAACACCGTCAAGCTGAACCGTGTCAAGAATACACAGCAGCAGGGCGTCAGCAGCAACCCGCAGAAGGCTTCTGCAAGAAGATAACGGGGAGGAGGAAATAACATGGCTAAGACAAACCTTTACGATATGACCGGTAAGGTCATCGGCGAGATCGAGCTGAACGACACAGTCTTCGGCATCGAGCCCAACACCGCTGTCATGCATGAGGTCGTTAAGAACCACCTCGCTAACATGCGTCAGGGCACACAGAGCACACTGACAAGAGCTGAGGTCCGCGGCGGCGGCCGTAAGCCTTGGAGACAGAAGGGCACAGGCCGTGCTCGTCAGGGCTCCATCCGTGCTCCCCAGTGGACACACGGTGGTATCGCTCTGGGCCCCAAGCCCCGCAGCTACCGCTACACACTGAACAAGAAGACACGCGCTCTGGCTATGCGTTCCGCACTGTCCGCTAAGCTGGCAGCCGGCGCTATGGTCGTTGTTGACAACATCACCCTCTCCGAGGTCAAGACCAAGGCTATGGTCTCCTTCCTGAACAGTGTCGAGTGCACAAAGTCCGCACTCATCGTTACACCCGCAGTCGAGAAGAACGTCGTTCTGTCCGCTCGTAACATCCCCGGCGTCCAGACAACATTCGCCTCTGTCATCAACGTTTACGACATTCTGAAGGCTGACAAGTTCGTCGTCGATCAGAAGGCTGTTGAAATGATCCAGGAGGTATACGCACAGTGAGAACCGCTTACGATATTATCATCAGACCTATCATCACAGAGAAGTCTATGGAAGCCATCGAGGAGAAGAAGTACGTCTTCGAAGTAGCTCCTTCGGCAAACAAGATCGAGATCCGCAAGGCTATCGAAACAATCTTCGGCGTCAAGGTCCAGAGCGTTAACACAGTTAAGGTTCAGGGCAAGACAAAGCGCATGGGCGTCCATGTTGGTAAGAGATCCGACATGAAGAAGGCTTACATTCAGCTGACCGCCGATTCCAAGTCCATCGAACTGTTCGAAGGCATGGTCTAATCGGCGAGGCCCTTTAATCGAAAGGGCTAAACGCCACTACGGCGGCTCTGAGCTGCCGAACGTATACCGCGCACAGCACGCGGTGCAAAACGACACAAACTACAAGGAGTGAATAGACATGGCTATCAAGAGCTATAAGCCTACCACAGCCTCTCGTAGACATATGACTGTCACAGATTACAGAGGTCTGAGCAAGGTCAAGCCTGAAAAGAGCCTTCTGCAGAAGCTGAAGAAGACAGCCGGCAGAAACAGCTACGGCAGAATCACCGTTCGTCATCACGGCGGCGGCAACAAGATCAAGTACAGAATCATCGACTTCAAGAGAGACAAGATGGATATGCCCGCAACTGTCCTGACTCTGGAGTACGATCCCAACCGTTCCGCTCACATCGCTCTGCTCCAGTACGAGGACGGCGAGAAGAGATACATCCTGGCTCCCAACGGCCTGAAGGTCGGCGACACAGTCCTGTCCGGTACAGGCGCTGACATCAAGCCCGGCAACTGCCTGCCCATCGCTAACATCCCTGTTGGTACTGTGATCCACAACGTGGAGCTGCAGCCCGGTTACGGCGCTCAGCTGGTTCGTTCCGCAGGTACTGCTGCTCAGCTGATGGCTAAGGAAGGCGACCTGGCTCAGGTTCGTCTGCCCTCCGGCGAAGTCAGATACATCAAGATGGGCTGCAAGGCTACCATCGGTCAGGTCGGCAACCTGGATCACGAGAACGTTCACCTGGGTAAGGCCGGTAGAACCCGCCACCTG